>CAYSHJ010001058.1:0-2153 GCA_964430385.1 uncultured Planctomycetaceae bacterium | reverse complement strand
CTGATCCACTCCATCGCCGCTTTGACGCGCGGATCGTCTTTCTTCAGGCCGGCGTAGATCATGCTCTTCAAGCCGGCATAGGTCATGCTGGCATACGAACGCAAGCCGCCATCGGGATTCTTGCCGGCTTGCGAATTGCCTCCGGCGGCGGGCGTGTAATAAAAGCCGCCGTCGTTGACTTTGGCCGCGAACTCGGTCGTGTTGTGTGCGCTTTCCAGGTTCTGACATCGCGAGACGAAGATCAGCGCGTTCTTCATCGCCGGGTCATCGGCCTTCACGCCGGCGGCTTTCAGAGCGTCGAGCAGAAACACTGTGTTGGACAAGTCCGGCCGTTGCGACTTGCCATACCCCGCTCCACCGAACGACGGATGCGATTTGTCCAAGCCCTCGGTCTCGTCCCACTGCAACCCGCGGAGAAATTTCTCGGCGTCCTTGATGGTGCCTGTGTGCTGGCCGTTCGAGTTCGCCGCGGCCAATGCCAGCAAGCTCAAACTCGTCTCGTAGTTCCTGTGGGCCGTTTCCGGGTGATACAGGCCACCGTCGGCTTGCAGATAGCCGAGAAGTTGCTTGAGTCCCTTTTGCAACGTTGGATCGTCGGCCTTCACACCGGCTCCTTGCAGACCGATGCAGACCAGCGCCGTGATCCCCGGCTGAGTGGCCGAGGTCCAACTGCCGTCGTCGCTTTGAGTGGTCTTCAGGAAATTGACCCCTTTCTCGCGCAGTTGCTGGACGAGCTTGGCATCCGGGCCAATCGAGTCGGCGGCGAACGTGACCTGTCGGCCGACGACAATCGCTCCACCGAGTCCCGCCACGGTCGTCAGGAAGGCTCGTCGTGCGAGTCGATTCGATTCGAGAATGGACGGACTAAAGATTGGCGAGTCAGGCATGTTCATGGTCAGCTTCCCAGGAGTGAAGACGGAAAGAGCATCGCTCAGGTCGCACAGTATACTCGATGGAACGGCCGGAGATGCGACGCCGTTCTGGCAAAATTTCTGCCTCAAGGGGTGAAAATCCCGCCGGACATCGGCAAACTTCCTTCCCAGGGTTTCGCGACACGCCATTTGACGACAGAAAAATGGGGGACAGAAAAATGGGGAAGAGAATGGCCATTGGGTCGCAATGCGATTCATTTTCCTGTCCAAGATTTTTCTGTCGCAGATTTCTCGGTAACTTTGCCTTTCGAGTTTGTTCGCTTCGGAGACCAACCATGAGTCGCCTGACTGGTCTGTTGTTGATGATTCCTGTTTTCGTCTGCGTGTTGTTCCCAAGTGGTCGAAGCGCGCCTGCGGCCGAGCGGGCGTTGTGGACGACGTCGAAGGTCGTCGGTTCGGCGGAGCCGCCGGATCCGTATCGGTTGGAGTTGGCGTTTCCGAAGCTCAAGTTTTCGGAGCCGCTGTCGGCGGCAGTCGTGCCCGGCTCAAAGCGGCTGATGATCGCCGAACGTCACGGGAAGATTTTCACATTCGATCCAAAAGCCGCCGAACCACAACCGCAATTGTTGGTCGATCTGCAGCGGTCGATTTATGGCGTCGTCGCGCATCCGCAGTTTGAGAAGAACGGGTTCGTGTTTGTCTCGACGGTGCTCGATGCAATGAACCCGGCTCCAAACGGCAGTCGGCTGACACGGTTGACTGTCTCGGATCGAAAGACGCTTGTTGCGGATGCGAAGTCAGAGACGTTGCTGCTGGAATGGCCGTCTGGCGGGCACAACGGCGGCTGCTTGCGATTCGGTCCGGATGGAATGCTGTATCTCGCGACTGGTGACGGCAGCGGTATCGCCGATAGCTTGCTGACCGGCCAAGACCTTAGCGACGTGCTCGGCGCGATTTTGCGGCTGGACGTCGATCATCCGACAGAGGGCAAGGCGTACGTTGTTCCCAAAGACAATCCGTTCGTCGGCAACCCGAAGGCTTCTGGTGAGATCTGGTCGTACGGGCATCGCCAAGTTTGGAAGTTCAGTTTCGATGCGCCGACGGGGCAACTCTGGGCGGGTGAGGTCGGGCAAGACTTGTGGGAGATGGTCTACCTCATTCAGCGCGGCGGCAATTACGGCTGGAGCGTGCGTGAAGGCTTGCATCCGTTTCGTCCCGAGCGGCCGAAGGGGCCGTCGCCGTTTATCGACCCGATTGTCGAGCATCCGCATTCGGATTTTC
>CAYSHJ010001057.1:0-7328 GCA_964430385.1 uncultured Planctomycetaceae bacterium | reverse complement strand
GATTTCGAATGACGACCGCCGCACTCGCGGATGACTTGCGAGATTTCTCAACCCGGCTGTTCGAACGGACGGGCGGCTTGGTCGAATGGGACTCCGACTACGCCAACGGCACGGCTATCGTGCCGACCGACGTCGCACGATTGCTGCGTCTGCCGGAGACGTTTTCGCTGGTCACGCCGCCGCGCGAAGGCGGGTTGTCGCTGAGCCTCGCGACCGACTTCCTCGACCAAGCCGGCCATCTGCTGGAGGCCACCGTTCCACGCGTCGGTCACTTGGCCGTCGGCGAGCGATACCTCAAGAGAGGCGATCTGCAAGAGGCCGTCGACAATGTCTTCGGCTGGCAAAATGCACGTGTTCGCGTGGCCGATCATTATCCCGAGCTTGTCGAATACCACACCTGGTGGTTCTCCGCGGCACTTCGCTCCGACGACGTTTGGGAGGACCGCTTCGCGTTCACGATCAACTCGCGGTCGTTGGCGGAAGTCTCGTTCCCCGACCCGTTGAATCTGACCGACGCTCATCCTCGCGATGAGATCCTCGCGACTGTAAACGGCGACGCGGCCACGGAACTCGCTGTCGACGCGGCCGATTCCCAGACCTTCGATCGCGCTCAAGCGGTTGCTCGACAGCGATTGCTACGAGCGGCCGCGAGCTTCATTGAACGCTCAGAAACACATCGCCAGCGCGACCAAAAACGACTCCGCGAGTACTACCACGCTCTGTTGCGTGAGACTCGCGCCGGCTCGAAACGCGCGAAGATCGTTCCGACCGACGACGAAAAAGCCGCCCGGGAACGGGCCGTCGACTTGGAACTTCGCCGCAAGCTGAACGAGCTCGACGAACGCTATGCGATGGAAGCGATCCTGCGTCCGATCATCTTAATTCGCACCTCCGTGCCGACATTGGCCGTGGAACTCAACGTGCAACGCAAGCAAGCCGCTCGCCGACACACCGTCTTTTGGAATTCCGTAACGAAGGCGTTCGAGCCGTTTCTGTGTTCGCGCTGTCAGGCCGCGACGTTCGCCGTGGTCTTCACCAATGAGTCGGTCCAGCCGCTCTGCCGCCGCTGCGGCGAATGAGTTTCGTCGTGGCCTCGCCGAATCGGTTTGCAAACAAGAAGTTTAGATTGGCTAACCGGTCACTGGCGGACTACAAATCTGCTGACTGAATCCGACGTCCCTTTCTCGCGCACACGGCACCGACCGGTTCACTGAGAGACTGTCCGAAAGGGCGGAATTCGTCGTCTCCCTAAATTCGTTGGGCTCGTTCGGCCCTCGGACTGGCTGAGTCCCAACGAATTTAGGGAGACGACGAATTTGGGGCTCCGTCGCAATGTGGATTTTCGGACAGTCATTGAGAGGTTCGGACATGCGTGGTTTGGCGATTCTCTTCCTGCTGTTCGGCATGTTCAACACTGCGATGTCGGCAGACCGGAAACCGGCGGTTGGCGACTCGATTGGCGAGTTGCGATTCAAAGACATTCGGGGCTTGCCGCGGTCGATGACGGACTTGGGAAAGAAGCGGGCGTACGTGCTCGTGTTCACGACGACGCAATGTCCGCTGGTTCGCCGGACGATGCCCAAGCTGATTGATCTCGATGCGCGGTTCGGACCAAAGGACGTGCAGATCGTCGCGGTCAACGTGGGGGCGGAGGACACGATTCGGGACATGGCGGCTCAAGCGATCGAGTTCGATGCGGTCTTCCCGTTCGTCAAAGATACCGATCTTTCGTGCGTGAAGCGGCTGGGTGTGGAACGGACTCCCGAAGTCGTGGTGCTCAATGCTGACCGGCAGCTTGTGTATCGAGGCCGCGTCGATGACCAATTGCGACTTGGTGGAGCACGTCCGGAACCGACGCGCCGCGATCTCGAAGAGGCTTTGCAGGAGGTACTCGCGGGCCGCGTGGTGTCGGTCGCCGAGACTCCGGTCGATGGGTGTTTGATCACGGCTCCCGAACCGCTCACGACGGATCGGCCGGCGCCGACATTTCACAAGCATGTCGCACCGATCTTGAATCGCCGTTGCGTGAACTGCCATCGCCCCAGCACGGCGGCGCCGTTCTCGCTGCTGAGCTTCAAAGACGCCGCCGCGCAGGCGGAGATGTTGGCCGAGGTGGTACTTGATCAACGGATGCCGCCGTGGTACGCCCATGCCAAGCACGGCAAGTTTCAAAACGATCCGTCGCTGACACGCAACGAACGGGACACGCTTGTCCGCTGGGTGCGATCAGGTCGAGCGGAAGGGAATCCACAAGACGCTCCCGCGGCGCCGGAGTTCGCGACCTCGAAGTGGCGAATCGGCGAACCGGACCTCGTCATCACGATGCTGCAAGAACACTCCATCCCCGCGACGGGATTCGTGCCGTATCGCCACCTGCTCTTGCCGCACGTGTTTCTCGGCGACACCTGGCTGGAAGCGATCGAGATTCGACCGGACAACCCGGCCGTCGTGCATCACTGCAACATGGCCTACGTGACCTCGAAGGGAGTCGGCCAGGAGACGTTCATCACAGGTCACGTACCAGGTGGCCAGCCAATGGACCTCGGCCGGTTCAACAACGGAGTCGCGTACTTGGTGCCGCAGTTCGCCGCGCTGGGATTGCAAATTCATTACACGCCCACGGGCAAGGCGGAGAAATGTCGCATCTCGGTAGGCCTGCGTTTCCCTCGTCGAATCGTCGACAAGAAGTTGCATCACTTCCTGCTCGATCCCCATGACTTAAAGATTCCGCCGGGACACGGAGCGTTTCCGATTCGCTCCGGCCGAACACTCGATCGAGACGTCACGCTACTGGGCCTGTTCACGCACATGCATCTGCGCGGAAAGGACATGACGTTCTTCGCCGACGTGCCGGGCCAGCCGCGCGAAACGCTGCTGCAAATTCCGAACTACAACTTCGGGTGGCAGCTTGGCTACGAAATCGAATCGGGCCAGAAGCGATTGCCCAAAGGGACTCGTATCGAAGCTCTGGCCCATTACGACAACTCGGCGTTCAACCCATTCAATCCCGATCCGACACGCACCGTCCCGTATGGCGAACAATCCTACGACGAGATGTTCAACGGCTATGTGTTCTTTGTCGCCGACGACGAACACCTGAATCTCACGGTCGACCCGAAAACCGGGCGAGCCACGTCGGCGCAGACTTCCGATCGCTCGGACTGAAGATGGAGTCAACTCGGACTGAAGATGGAGTCAAAAGGATTGGTAGTGGGTCCATTTGAAGAAGTCCCGGGTGGCACGCCCTGCTAAGGGCGTCCGCCGCGGCGGACTCGCAATGACAATTCCACGCCCTTCGATGACTCAGGGCGTGCCACCCAAACTGACCCACTACCAAAGGATTCGCTGATGGCCGCGGATAGCCAACCAGACCGGACACGGACGAAGCCGGTCGTCTGGATCACGGTCGCATACGGCCTGATGGTTCTCGGTACTGTCGTCGCGTTTCTGCTCATCCGCGGTTACGGTGAGACGCTTGTGGCACCGGCGGCCACCAAGGCGGAATCAGTTGCCGGAGCGGCGGCCTCCAAATCCGAAGCACTCTTGCATGTTCTGGTAGCGCTCACGGCCGTGATTGTCACGGGACAAGTGCTGGCGAAGGTATTCGCCTACTGCAGTCAACCTCCGGTGATCGGCGAAGTGGTCGCCGGCATCTTGCTGGGGCCTTCGCTGCTGGGAACCGAAGTTTCCGCGCTCGTCTTGCCACCGTCGGTCGCTCCGGCGTTGGGGGTCATCGCTCAATTGGGAGTTATTCTGTACATGTTCCTCGTCGGGCTGGAATTGAATCCCGCATTGCTCAAGCAGCGTGCTCACGCCACGGTGGCGACCTCGCACGCGAGCATCCTGTTGCCCTTCATTCTTGGGGCGCTGCTGGCACTGGCCTTGTATCCGCGGCTCTCCAGCCGCGACGTGTCGTTCACCAGCTTTGCGTTGTTCATGGGCGTGGCGATGTCGATCACGGCCTTCCCGGTGTTGGCTCGGATCTTGGCCGACCGGCAAATGATCCGCACTGAATTGGGAGTCATCGCTCTGGGCTGTGCGGCCACCGACGACGTGACGGCCTGGTGCTTGCTGGCGTTCGTCGTTGGTGTCGCCAAGGCGCAAATCGGCGAAGGAGTGTTGGTCGCCGCCTTAACGCTCGCGTACATCGCGCTGATGTTCCTTGTTGTTCGTCCGGTTCTGGAGAGGTTCGCTCTGCGATGGGAGTCCGAGCGGGTATCGCGCGGTCCCGTGGCGATTGTCTTCGTGGCTTTGTTGCTGTCGGCTCTGGCGACAGAGGCGATCGGCATTCACGCCATCTTCGGAGCTTTTTTGCTTGGCGCAGTGATCCCTCATGACAGCGCCGTGGCTCAAACGTTGACTCGCCAGATGGAGCACCTCGTCACCGTGTTGTTGCTTCCCGCCTTCTTTGCCTTCACCGGAATGCGGACGCGGATCGACTTGGTGTCGGAGCCGAGTCAATGGCTGATCTGTGGCCTGATCATTTTGGTGGCCACTCTGGGAAAGTTCGGCGGCACGCTGCTGGCGGCGCGGCTGACGGGCCTGCGATGGCGCGACGCTGCGATCTTGGGTACGCTCATGAACACTCGCGGCCTGATGGAGTTGATCGTGCTCAACATCGGCCTGGACTTGAAGGTCATCTCCCCAACCCTGTTTGCGATGATGGTGTTGATGGCTCTGGTCACCACGATGGTCACGTCACCGGTGTTGCGGTTGCTGAAGCCCCAGACGGATCCCGAAATGGATCAAAATAAGATTGGTTGACGTCCGGCCTAGTCTCGCGAGGAGTAGAGCACGACCAGTGGTTTCTACACATCTCATGAGCCCCGTTCACGGGGGTTTCTCGCGAAGCGATTAGGCCCGGCGTTCACGCCGGGTGTACGGAAACAGCAAGCACTCATCGCAACCCCGTTCACGGGGTTTCTCGCCAAACTGGCTTCAGCCCAGCAGACGCCGCACAACGGCTGAAGCCAGCAATCCCCAAGTCCCGTGAACGGGACTCTCAGCCACAAGCCAATTTGATCGACCCGCCGTAAACGGCGGGCCTATTCGCTACGCGGATGCCCCGTGAACGGGGCAAAAAGGCGGCTCCTCGAACTCGCAAAGTTGCGTAAATCTCAATGCCCCCGATGCGGGGGAGAGGGAATTGGGTTGCGGACGCAGCCCGCGCCAAGTGATGCGGCTCAGCACATGACGAGGCCGCAGGCGACGCGAGAATTGCCTGACTCAATTCCATGTGGATGCTTGCCACCGTCGGGCTTGCCCCGACGGAGCGATGACTGAGTAGCTACTTGAGCCGCTGGCGGCGCTTTCTGCCCCCGTGGGACTCGCCCCCACGGAGCAAATGACTGCCTCGCTCGAAGGCGTTGCTCCCGTGGGGGCAAGCCCCGCGGAGAGCCAAAGATTCGCAGGAAATGTCGTTGGTAGCTCTCCAGTCATGGCCCCGCCGGGGTAAGCCCGACGGTGACCGCACATGGAATTCGTAAGAGTCAGAAAATTGCTATCCCGCACGCGCGCGATTTCGGAAATCACGACAACGTTTGCAGGCGCCGTTGTCGCTTGATTTCACGACGAAACATAGGCACGCTATCGGCCAATTCCAAGTGACACCGCGACTGGCCGATCCGTGTTAGGCCGCGTGCGGTTCACTTAACTGTTCGGCGACGAAAGCCTTCAACGAGCGAAGGGCGCGAAGTGAAGTTCTTGATCGATACGAGCCGACTGGACGAGGAATTGCAACGTCGCTATTCCGACACGATTGAGCGTGACACGCAGCGGCTCATGACGGAGTTGGGTGAGAAGTTCAAGGGCTACCGCTGTGAAGTTCACGGCGAACAGTTGGCTATCCAGGTTTCTTGGGGGCCGAATAACTATAGTGGGGTTATTGCTGGCTACTGTCTGGAGGGGTGCTGTAGCACCTTCGAGGAAGACGTGTACCGCAGCCACTTCCCAGAAAATGAGTACGACGGCGCCGAACCAGACGCTGCAGCAGACGGCGGCCGCGATCCTGGTTCCTGAAAGTTCCTGTCGCTCAGCGCGGCCGCCGCTGCTGAGCTTGGTCCGTTAGGCGGTCGAACTGTGGCTGTTGCGAACGGAGTTGTTTCCCGCTCAGCCGGCGACCTCGCACCAGAATTCGTTGAACTTCTTCGGGAAGAGCTTGAGCGCCACTTCCGGATCTTCGATGTTCGGGTGCCACATCTTTTCCCATTCGAGGCAATGCCAGACCGGGCCCCAGGTTTCGAGCGAGCGCGGCTGAGCGAACAGCGAGATGCAACGGCGAATCGGAAACTCACCGCCACCGAACAGCGCGTAGCCGGCGTGCTGATGCCCGGGATTCGTCCGAGACGTTGTTCCCGTTTGATTGTGTGTCCCGCGCTTGCTCGAACTTGATTGGTCTGTGAAGCACGCGTGCGACAGCTTCCCGCTTCCGCGTTGGCCTCCGTCAGAGTATTCTGAACATCAGAAGGCGGGGCTGAGATGGACTTTGAGTGGGACGACGCCAAGGCCAAATCAAACGAAGAGACGCATGGCGTGACGTTTGCGGAGGCCATGACGGCTTTCGCCGACCCACTGTCAGTGACAGGTTACGATCCCGGACATTCCGACGAAGAAGATCGCTTCCTCACGATGGGCATGTCCGTTGACGGACGATTGTTGGTGGTCTCGCACACGGATCGCGGCGATGTGGTTCGGATCATCAGCGTGCGGGAAGCAAGTCGCCGCGAAAGAAAGGACTACGAGGATGGCAACTTCCCCTAATCAGCAAGTTCCGGACGATGACCTGCAGCCGGAATACGACTTTCGGTCGCTGCGCGGCCTCGTCCGTGGAAAGTATGCGGCGCGCTATCGGGAACGCTTGCGAGTGGTACGGCTTGAGCCGGACGTGTCGGCAGCCTTTGCCGACGAGGCGGCCGTCAATGCCGCGCTTCGGGAATACATCAGTTGGCATCAGGAACGCCAGGCAGTCACTCCAGGCCAATCAACAGCCGGCTGACGCTCAGCCGGTGACCTCACACCAGAATTCGTTGAACTTCTTCGGGAAGAGCTTGAGCGCGACTTCCGGGTCTTCGATGTGTGGGTGCCACATCTTTTCCCATTCGAGGCAGTGCCAGACCGGTCCCCACGTTTCGAGTGCTTGCGGCTGAGCGAATAGCGAGATGCAGCGGCGAATCGGAAACTCACCGCCACCGAACAGCACGTAGTCGGCGTGCTGATGTCCGGGATTCGTCTGCCGCACCAGTTGCTCCGCGGCGGTATTCGCGGCATCGGCTGCCGCATTAACGACGTGTCGCGTGACCGAGTCCTTCCAGTGAACGTGTCCGATCCAC
>CAYSHJ010001056.1:0-34766 GCA_964430385.1 uncultured Planctomycetaceae bacterium | reverse complement strand
ACTCCACAAAAGCAAAACCTTGCCGTAAGTCCGATAATTTCAACAAACCCGCCCCGAACTCCGAAGGGGAACTGTCGAAGTTGAGTGTGAGCTGCGCAATCTCCGGTGCCAAGTGGCCCTCCAAGCAAAGGCGAAAAACCTCGACTTCGCGGGGGGTCACAGTTGCGAGTACCGCTTGAATCTCGTCAATTAACGCCGCCGCATCTTCAGCCGTCGGTTCGGAGTCGGTCCAATTCTCCTCGCTGGCGCCTCCCGTCCGAGACTCCGCCGCGACGACTTCTCGATCGGCATCGCGACGCCGCATCCGATGATAAGCGACTTGCCGCCGGACTTTGTTACGTGCGACCGCCGCCAGCAAATGCCACAACGTGTCTGAGGCCGGGACGTCCAACTCACCTTCGCGCGAGCGCCGTAAAAACGTGCGAAATACGGACTGGACAATGTCATCCCCATCGAATTTCGGCTTGAACCGCTGAGCAATGAGATTCTCAGCGAGTTTCCAAGTCCGGTGAGCGTAACGCTGAAATAACTGCTCGGCCGCGGACTCGTCGCCCTCACTCCAACGTTTCATCAGCGACTTAATCGTTGCGTCCGAGGGCATGAGCGCGATCCTCAAGAGTCTCACCGACGCTCGCCTGCGGTATATTCCGTTCAGATCGAGTTTCGGTTTTGAAGTCATCTTCAGACGTTCGTAGCTTATCGCATGACGGACACCAGCTCACTGAAGGATACCGCACACATGCCCGCTCCGCAGCTCCGTAGTCAACAGTGGTTTTCCGGCCGCGAAGAACTTGTGTTTCAGAATCGAGCCGCGCTGCGAGCGATGGGGTTGAACCCGGATGACTTTGTCGGCAAACCGGTGATTGGGATCGCCAACAGTTGGAGCGAACTCAATAACTGCAACGCCAACTTGCGTGAACTGGCTGAGGCGGTGAAACGCGGCGTGTTGCTCGAAGGGGGGCTACCACTGGAGTTCCCGACAATCTCGCTGGGTGAAGAGTTCATGAAGCCGTCGGCGATGCTGTATCGCAATCTGATGGCGATGGACGTGGAAGAGACGTTGCGGTCCAACCCGATCGACGGCGTGGTGCTGTTGTGCAACTGTGATAAGACGACTCCGGCACAGCTCATGGCCGCCGCCAGCGCGGACTTGCCGGCCATTCAGCTCAATGGCGGACCGCGCTCGAGTGGGCACTGGCACGGCCAGACGATCGGTTCGGGGACTGACCTGTGGCGGTACTCGGACGAACGAAGGGCAGGGCGGTTGTCGGATGCCGACTGGCGAGAACTCGAAGCGTGTTACGGTTGCGGCGTCGGCGCGTGCAACACGATGGGGACCGCCTCGACGATGACGTCGCTGTCGGAAGCGCTGGGCATGATGTTGCCGGGCACGGCCAGCATTCCAGCGACCGATGCGCGGCGTCTGCAAGCGGCGACCGCGACCGGGCGGCGGATCGTGCAAATGGTGCGGGAGGATTTGCGGCCGTCGCGGATTCTTACTGCGCGAGCGTTCGATAACGCAATTCGGACTTTGCTGGCGCTCGGCGGTTCCACGAACGCGGTCGTGCATCTGATTGCGATGGCCGGCCGGCGCAACATTCGACTGCCGCTGTCGCGGTTTGATGAACTGTCGCGGACAACGCCGTTCTTGGTGAATCTGGCACCGTCCGGCAAGCACTTGATGGATGCGTTTCATGCGGCGGGTGGCTTGTCGGCGGTGCTGGCAGAACTTTGTGGACGCGAGGTGTTGGATGACTATGTAAGTCATTTGGCCTCTGGCTCTCTCACTCCGGCCCTCTCCCAAGGGAAGAGTGAGAACGGCCTCGTGCATCTCGATTGTTTGACCGTGACCGGCAGGACGCTGGGTGAGAACATTGTTCGCGCGCGGAGTCTTAATCGCGACGTCATCCGCTCCCGCGAATCGCCGCTTTCGCCGGGAGGTTCATTGGCCGTGTTGACCGGCAACCTGGCTCCGCGCGGTGCGGTGATCAAAGTTTCCGCCGCGTCGCCGAACTTGATGAAGCATCGCGGTCGAGCGATCGTGTTTCGCGGCTATCAGGACATGCTTGCGCGCGTGGACGATCCGACGTTGCCGGTCGACGCCGACAGCGTTTTGATTCTGCAAAATGCGGGGCCGAAGGGCGTCCCCGGATTCCCCGAATGGGGCCTGATTCCGGTGCCGGCGAAATTGTTGCAGGCGGGCGTGACCGATATCTTGCGGATCAGCGATTCGCGGATGAGCGGCACGGCATTCGGAACCGTCGTGCTGCATGTCGCTCCCGAAGCCGCGGACGGCGGCGCGATCGCACTCGTGTGTGACGGCGACTTGATCGAATTGGACGTTGATCAGCGTCGGTTGCAACTGCTCGTCGATGACCAGGAACTCGCGCGGCGTCGCGCGGCTTGGCAACCTTCGCCGTCAAAGCATCTGCGCGGATACCCGCGACTTTACATCGACCACGTCCTGCAAGCGGACGAAGGCTGCGACTTTGATTTCTTGCGACCGAGCAATGACGCGGAGTTGGAGTTTGTGCCGCCGGTCGTCGGACGCTCGTGACCACATTGGAATTCGATCGACTCCCACGACCATTCGCTCGATCCCGGATGATTCGTGGCCACCGCACGGAGATGACGTGTTGTTCGACACCAACCCGAAGCGTCAGCGAGACCTGACGACGCCTTCGCTGACGCTTATAGCTTCGGGTTCATGTGCAGCGATGAATAATCCGGGCTATGGCGCCTCAATCGGATCAATCGCCACCTGCCAGCGAGTCTGCACGTCCTTGTTCGATCCACCTTGCGCATCTCGAACTTGGATGCGTAAACGGCGCGTGCTTTCGTCCGTCGCGACGATTCCGACGCTGAACGTGATTTCTTCGTTGGGCGCGACTTGGGTGATGGCGGGATATTCCAGGCGGGTCCGTACCGCTTGTTGGGCGGGCGACTTGGCGCTCGCGACGAGTTGTGTCTCAGGCGGGGTCGTCATCGTGACGGCGACCTGCGTGAGTAGCTGTGAACTGGCGTTTCGCAGGCGCACGCGGCACCAAGCAACGTTCGCCGGAGAGTCGGCGGGCGGAGAAATCTGACTCGAAGCACTGACGAGTGTCGCAGACAACGCGCCGGGGGTCGCAGACAACGGTTCGGGGGGCACAGGCAACGGTTCGGGCGGTGCAGACAACAGTTCGGGCGGTCCGATCGGTGCGGGGGCGGATGGTAACCGGAGCGAATTCGGAGGCATGCTGTTCGGATGCACTTGCACGTCCGTCGCATGCGGAGATGGTTGTGCCACGGAAGCGCCCGTTGTTGCAGTCTCCGCGATCGGCCGAGGCGGCGGCAGTGCCTCGACCACTTTTGATTTTGGAGAAGTAACTCGTGGTGGACTTCCAGCGAAGCTGTTGGCTTTCGGCGTTTTGTTGTCGCCGGCGATGGCACGAGAGTTCGGCGTCGCGAACAATCGCGCGCGTGAGTCCTGGTCGGAGCGATCCTTACTGGCGAGCCTCGGCTTCGCTGGAGACCGGGCATCGTCCGACTGCCACCAACGTGATCCCGGGACTCGCAGCGGCAAGGGTCGGTCGAATCCGAGTGAGTCGCCGATCTGGTCGCTCGCGCGAGCGGCCAATTCACGCGTCGCTTGGAACGGTTGAGCGACGACCTCTTGAGTTTCCCGCAACGACGTACAGCCGGAGAAACAGCCGATCGTCAGTGCGGCCAGATGCCACCAGCGGTTCGTGAGCAGGCCCGCCGCGGGGCCGAACAGCAGATCGAACAGCCAACTTGGGCCGCGGTTTCCGAAGTTCCAGGTGAGTCGTTGCATGATCGGGCCGGTGGTTAGGGATGAGGGATTAGCCCACTCTGGCGAGTGGTTCCGTGATGCGATGCAGGGCATTGCGGGCGGTGGTGCGGACTTTGGCTTGGGCATCGTCGGCGTCTTGCAGCGCGGCCATCGGCGACGGGATCGCGTTGGCCGGTGATCCCGCATCGGCGGCCTCCGCATCTTCGGGTCGAAAGACCTTCAACGTGGTGGTCGGATCACCCGGTTTGCGAGCAGTCGTCACCGAAGTGCTCACGGCCGCTGACGTCTCGGTGTTCACGGTGGATGTCGCTGGCCGACTTACCAGCGCGGCTTGAGCATACTGCCGCACCTCGGCATCGACATCGGAGAGTGCTCGTCGCAACGTGAACTCCATCGCCATGGGATCAATCAAACCCAACGCGGCCACGGCGCAACGACGAAGTCCGACCTCGATGTCGGCCGCCGCGCGCGTGAGCTGCGGCAAAGCCTCGGCGGCGTCCGACCCGATGCCCCCCAACGCCGATGCAGAGTTGCGTCGCACCGACAGATCGGGGTCGGACACCAACCGCGCTAATTCGTTGACAGCGGCCTTGGCCGCGGAACCCATCTGACCCAAGGTAAATGCAGCTCGACAACGGACGGCGGCGTGAGTGTCCGCCAACGCGGCGCGCAGTGCCGGCACCGCTTCGTGCGCGTGCGAACCGCACGAGGAGAGGGCGAACGCGGACGCCGCTCGCACGCGCGGATCGGCATCACGCAGCGCCGCCGCCAACTGCGGCACCACATCGATCGCCCGCAGGCCGAGACGTCCCAATGCCATGGCAGCGGCACGTCGCGCGTCATCAGGACCGTCTCGCAATGTTTGAGTCAGCCGCGACGCCATGACTGCGGTAACCACGTGTGCGTCGATCGGGTCGGCGTCCGCCGAGTGTTCCGTCGCCGTCGTCGACAGTAGGTTCCTAAGGTCATTGCGATCGTCGGCACTGACTGATTTCCGAGCCAGTCTCCCGGCGAACACTCGCCGCATCGCCCACGCCAAGCCACTCAACGCGAGAATTCCCAACACACAGCCAAACCACCGAACAAGCGAATTGGAATTCATGTTCAATGACAAATCCGCCGCGTCGCTGCTCACCGGCAATTCCGCCGGCAGTCCGCGAGACGTACTTTGTGAGAATCGCGAGGCTCCCAATCCGCTTTTGACTGTCTCCGGCTGCTCGTTCGCTGTTAGCTGAATGCCTGCAACCAATTGGCGAAAGCGATTGGCCAAGCGAACAGCCTCCGCGGAATTCTGTCCCACATCGGAGAGAGCCCGTGTGGCGAGTTCGCACGGACGCCGCACCGTTTCGCGCTGCTGATCGTCGACTAGATTCCCCTGCCGATCGATTTCGTCCGCGAAGTGTTGCAAAGCTCGAATGGCCGCCGCCCGCACGTGCTCGTCCAAGTCGCCGGTCGAACTCGCCAATTTCGGAATCGCCGGCGCGGCCGCGAGGCCCAAATCACTCAATAGAACAGCCGCGGCCAGACGCACCGCTTGGTCTTCATCGGCCAGCGAGGTCACGATGCTCGGCACGACCTGTGTCGTTGTCGCGTGATCCCAGTTGGGCAAGCAAACGGAGAGTGTCGCCAAAGCCTCGCCACGCACATCGGTGACCGCGTCACGCAGACATTCGCACAGCGCCTTCGCGGCAGCGTCGATGCCGTTAATGGGAACAGTTCTCAGCGCGGCGATCGCTGCGCACCGCACGTCGACGTCACGGTCGTGAGTCGTCGCCACCAAAGCGTCCGAGGCCAGAGACGCATGTTCACCAAGTTTTCCCAGAGCGGCTGCTGCTCCCCAGCGGACTTTTGAATCATCGTCGGAGAGTGCTCGCGTCAACTGCGATCGAGCCGGCGCTGCGGCTTCACCCAATTGCGACAACGCCCAGGCCGCCGCTTGACGCACGAGCGTGGCTTCATCGAACAACGCTTGTGCGAGCTGTTCGACGGCGCTCGCAGATGGATGTTGACCGATACTTATGACCGCTGAGGATCGCTGATCGGCAGTGCCGGAACGCAGTTGTTCGATATCGCTGTTCATCGGCGCATCGGCGAAAGCAACGGTCACCGTTTGCAGCAGCAAGCCACATCCGACGAGCAGTGCCCAATGAGACCTCGCACGGCCACGCCTGACATATTTGGAGGACGCTCCCAATGCGTCAGCGAGGGCAGAAGTAAGAAGCCCTCGCTGGCGCATCGGGTTAGTTTCAGACTCAACCGCGCGAGGTATCATTCTCGTTGCCATTCGCGGTGGTTGCATCATGCCTCCAGAAATGTCGAGTGGGCCAGGCCCACCAATTCGATGATCCAAAGAACGGTGAGTTTGGTCGAAGGTTTCCAGCCGAATTATGCTGCAACCTCGTGTCGTTTGGGTCTCTTCAGAAGTACCAATCGCTCACGGATTTCGTCCAAACTGAGTGGCGTGGCGGAATCCGATGACGCCGAGTGAGTTGGCTTGGTCTGTGCGCCTTTGGTGAATTCCTTGCTGGTCGTGTCGCTCGTTCGATGAATGAGTTGAGCATGTTCGATCAAGGGATTGGATGTGGCGAACCGCGCCAACGGCCTTGCGGATTGTTCGGCGGATGCTGCCACCGCTTCTAGACCTCGCTGAGCCATTCGCAGTTCGTCGCTGACACTCGATAAATGTTGCTCGAGGAATTGCAGCCCATTTTCCAAGACCGCTTGCTCGCGGCGGAACTTGTCCGTCCACGCGTCGCGCTGTCGATTGAACTCGGTTTGCTCCGCCAGCAGGTGAGTTGCATGCGCTTCCCGCGCTTGCTGTAAGTCCCCGTCGAGCTGTTGCCGCGCGTCGTTGAGTTCCGCTTGGACCTTACGGACGTGACCCTCGAACTCCTCGCGATCACTGCGTAGCCGTCGCCATTCGCCGTCACGTTGCCGAGTGAATTCGACCTGTTGCTGCAAGCGTTCGTTGTCGAGCAACTGGCGTACCTCCGCCAGTTCGGCTTCGGCCTGACGTCGCCAATTGAGCAGCTCTTCACGCTCGCGCACGCGTTGCGAGGCCAAGTCCTCATTCATCCGCTGAGCCGCGAGGTCGTGAACCTCTCTCGCGTGACGCACACCGTTCCATTCTTGATCCCGTCGCGTCGACCATTCGGCCTCAGCCCGCGCCAACTCCTGTTCGAAGTCCGCTCGTTGCCGCGCCAAATCGTGATGAAAGACTTCTCGCTGCCGCGCCAATTCCTGCTCGCAGCGCTGTTGCTGTTGCAGACGTTGCTGTTGACCTGTCTCGTCCGCCTGCTGCAGAAACTCCAGTTGCTGGGCCTTGGCGATTTCCAATTCATTCCACGCCGAACCCACGCGCTGCCGCACCGCTTGCCGGAGCGGTTCACACTCGGCGCGCGCGGCCTCAAGCTGTGCTCGCAACATTGGCAGTTCTTCGTTCCTAGATTTCAGGCTGGCTGGCAAATAGCGATCAGCCGCCGCGAAGTCTGACTGGGCAGATGCGCTTGAGTGCGCAGTGGCAGTCGCCGCCACAGCGTCGAGGTCGTCGCTGAGGGTCGCGTCGGCGAAAAGTTCTTGTTCGAGTTGTGCTCGCTGGCGGCGCCACAGTTCGCGAGCAGCCTCGGTCGCCTCGGAACGTTGATCGTTGACTGACGACATCAGACGACTCCTCATTCGTGCGTCGGCACTTCATCATTGAGGAAGGATTCGTTTTCCGAGTTGCCCGTCGGCTGGGCGGACTCGTTCGCGGCGCCGCCGGGCGATTCATTCCTGTTTTCCGACAATTGAGTCTCCGCCGGGTGATCAACCGCGCCGTTCGCCGTTTGTGCCGGAATGTCTGCGGTGACATCCATCGACTCAGCCGTCGACCTTCGCGCCACCAAGCGCTTCAGTTGCTCTGTCCGTTCACGAGCCTCGGTCAAACGGTGCTGCCGCAAGTCTTCGAACACTTGCTCAACCAACTGAGCTACGTCACGAGTGCGAGTCATGGGCTCGGTCGCGTGAATCGTCGTTGCTGAGTTTGCCACGTCCGAAAGCTCCTTCGTCTGACGACTCGCCCTGTGTTTCTCCTCCGTCGGTGAGGACAAGGATTCGACCTTGTCGGCACCGGGGCGTTGAGGCTCCGATACGGTTGCCGAGGATTCGGCGTTGCGGCTGCCCCGCACCGGGACAGCACGTTCGAACTCGGCGAAAGGTCGACGCTCGCTCGAACCAACGGCGCGTATCGCGGGCTTGCCAGTGGTCGTCGACGCGGGTACGAATCGTGCAGGCTCCTGAAGTGGCATCGGCTGCGTCGGCGCCGGCGCCGGCATCGATTCGGAAGTGGGCGCTGGCGGTGGAACGTACTTTGTCGGGATGAGCTGAGCGGCCTGTGGCAGATCCAGGTTCTCACCCGCGATGGAGTGTGGGTCGCGAGCCGCTTCGTGTTGTTTGTTGGCCGCTTCCGTGCCGACATTCTGGTCCCTGGCCGATTTCGCCACGGACTTTGTTGATTCGCGATTGAGTTGTCGTGGGCCGACGGTGATCGACCGTCGCGACTCCTGATGATCGGCGACCGGACGCGTCAAAACTTGCCGACTGTCCTGGCCATGCAGACAACCTGCCAGACTGACGCCCAACCAGCCGGCCCATTTCCAAAACGGATGCCGCATACGTCACACTCGCCGAAACGCATCACTCGAACTTCGCACAGCCGCGCCGCGCGACGTCTCCAAAGAGAGACTCTTCGGGTTTATCGGTCAGGCAGCCTTTCCCGATTCACCTTATTCTGCCGGTCGGGAAACTTGGGCAAAGTTTGCCGTAATTATGGACCGGCAACGATTGCCGAATGCTCCAACGATCGACGAGCCACTCCTTAACGCGGGCTTCGCCCGCAACGTAGCGGCGTCGCTCCGCGACGCCGATTCAATCCGAGTCACGGAGCGACTCGGCTACGTATTGCGCGCATGGCACGCATAAAACACAAGCGAAGGTGTCTGAAACCGTCGATGGCGTCCCATTCGCTGATTTGGGCGGGCATCGCGGCCCTGAGATCGCCGTTGAGTTGATCGATTGCAATTCTGGGTTTTCGCCCTATCGTACGCAGCCGTCACCAACTGCCCGTTCGAGCATCACCATGTGCTGGTGCCTCCACGTCAGTCACGCTGCCCGACAACTTCACCGCCACGTGTTGACTTGGCGAGGCGCGCGCACGTTTTGCGCGGTGTGGTTCACGCTGACGTCGATCAGTTTACCGTTCAGCCTGTCGCAGATGACCGGCAAGAGCTGTACGACGAATCCCAGCCAGCAATGTCGCTGCTCGCTGGCCAAACGAATGTCCGAAACTTGCTGCTGCGGTCGTGAGTCGAAGCCGGAGCCGGCGAAGTCGTGCTGCTCGGTCTCTCGGCCGACCCAGCCGCGGTTCTGCATAGCTCATACGAAATGCTGCCAAGAGAAATCGACGGTCAACTCTCTGGCGCTGACGACGCCAAAGGTTGAACTGAGCGTCGGGCCGTGCAACTGCGGTTCGGAACCACCGAATGGCGTCTCGCTGGTTCGAGAACCTCGCCTGGCTGTGAAGTCATTGCAACTTCCGTTTCCGGTCGTGACTGTCGCCGTCATCGCGCTCCCCGTTGAACGGGTTACGAGCGCGCCGCTTCAACCTCCCGTGCCGCCGCCCAAGGTCGTCCTCTAAGACGCCAAGGTCGTGGAGTGTCGTCTGCTCTCGCCGAGAGCGGCTGCGTGGCGTGCAGCACCGGTCGATAGTGTCGCTTGACTCAAGCGATCGTCGATCTGTTGTGCCCGAATCGCTGAGAAGCACGCGCAAGCTGTGCTCGTGATGCGTCTTCAGTGAGAGTGGGACGACACAGAGCGACGTTGGCGTCTGCCGTCATTTCTTGTTGTTTTCAACTTCAATCCCAAGACATCAGAAGACTCTTTCCATGAAGACTCATTTTCCACGCCGAGTGTGCGGCTTTACGCTGATCGAATTACTTGTGGTCATTGCAATCATTGCGATCTTGATCGCACTCCTGCTGCCGGCCGTGCAGAACGCTCGTGAGGCGGCGCGGCGTAGTCAGTGCAAGAACAATCTCAAACAGATTGGCTTGGCTCTGCACAACTACGAATCTTCCACGAAGGTTTTTCCGCCGGGACAATTAGGCTTTCCGATGGTGTTTTCGGCGCATGCGCAGCTCTTGCCATATACGGATCAAGACGCGCTGCGAAAGCTAATCAACTTCAACCTGCCCCCTTTAAGCTTTGGGAATCCGGCGTGGACCTACAATGAACTGAACGCCGCCAAACAGCGAATTCCGGTCTTTCTGTGCCCCAGTGACGGCGTCAGTGTTCCGGGGCAAGATTTTGGACCGATCAGTTACCCTGCCTGCATGGGAAGCGGTACGGTGAACAACGGAAGTCACGCCACCACAGATGCCGACGGCGTGATCTACGCGAGGTCGTCCACTCGGTTTGCCGACATTCGCGATGGAACCTCGTCCACCGTTGCGTTCAGCGAGTCAATCCTCGGCGACGGCATCAATTCGGCCGCCACGAATGCGACTGAACGGCAACGCCGATCGATTGAACTGTCGCTCGGAACACCGACAACGGCAGCAGCGTGTGCCGTCGGCGCGACCTGGTCGGGCATCCGCAGCGCGAAGTGGATCAATGGGCATCTGGCCGACACCATTTACAATCACTTCTACGCGCCGAACGCAGACACGCCGGACTGCAACAACGGCTTCCACAACTTCGCATTGACGGCTGCTCGCAGCCAACATCCGGGTGGCGTGCATGTCCTGATGTGCGATGGCAGCGTTCGTTTTGTGAATGACAAGATCGACCTCAACACATGGCGTGGTCTCGCGACCCGCGCTAAGAAAGAAGTGCTCGGCGAATTCTAAAGGGTGCATTGAGTCTTCTCTCTTGTGAGTATTCAGAATTCATCGGCGGATCGGCAGGCTGACTTGTGTTGAGCGGCTTCCGTTTGAACAGCCTGGTCGGTCCGCATTTCCTAACTTTGGATCTCTGCAAATGCGAACGATGTTGAATGCTCTCGTGGTGACGACCGTCACGAGTGTGCTGATGTTCGTGGCGACGGCGACGGCAACGGCTCATGACACCTGGGTTCAGACCAACACGAACGTGATTCGCGCCGGTGACGCCATTCATATCGACTTAATGCTCGGCAATCACGGCAATGAACATCGAGACTACAAGCTCGCAAGCAAGATCGATCTCGACGGCTGCTCACTGCGCGTGCTGGCTCCCGGCGGCAAGAGCTACGAGTTGAAGGACCGTTTGGTCGATACGGGCTACACTCCGAAGGAAGGCTTCTGGACCACGCGATTCGCGGCGTCCGAGCCCGGGCTGTATCTTGTCGAACACTCGGTCGACAAAGTGGTCACTCACGGCAAGCCGGTTCGATCGCTCAAGAGCGCAAAGACGTTTTTCGTCGTCAGCAAGTCGCTCGACAAAGTATCGCAAGAGAATCCAGGCTTCGATCGTGTCTTGGGCCACGCGCTGGAGATCGTGCCCATGACGAATCCCGTCACACCGATGGGGCCGGGCCAAAAGCTGACGGTGAAGCTATTACTCAAGGGTAAGCCGCTCGCCGATGCGCAAGTCTCGTTCATTCCACGTAGCGAATCGCTCACGGAGGAATTCGACGACCGCTACGAACGTAAGACCAACGCCAATGGTCTCGCGAGTTTCATCCCCAAGGCCGGCGATTACTACCTTGTCGTGGCTCATCACAAGGCGGCCGACGAGAAAGCCGAAGGCTACGACAGCACGGCCTACTCGGCGACGCTGACCGTCTTCGTGCCGGAAATCTGCCCCTGCTGCGGCGAGTGAATTGCGTCAACCACAGCATCGTGGAGTGCCAGATCGCGTTGTGAGGACTACACTCGCCCGGCGTATCCCTTGTTCCAACCCGAACGAGCCCGAAGCGCAAGTTTTGAACTTGCGCTGTTTTTGATTCGGCCCCATCCGGCTTGTCCGGATGGGGAAGACGCTGGTAGCATGATGACCTCACACACAGCCTCTGATCGTCCTGCGCCCGATCCCGTTCAACAACGGGAGTTCGCGGTCGAGGTTGTACGCCGACTGAAGACGGCGGGGTTCATCGCGCTGTGGGCGGGCGGCTGCGTCCGGGATTATTTGCTCGGCAAGACCCCGCAGGATTACGACGTCGCAACGAATGCGACGCCGGACGAAGTGCGTAAGGTCTTTCGTGGCCGCAAGACGCTCGACGTCGGTGCCAGCTTTGGCGTGATCATCGTGGTCGGATCGAAGGCTGCCGGCCATGTCGAGGTTGCGACGTTTCGCAGCGACGGCGATTATTCGGACGGTCGGCGGCCGGATTCGGTCACCTTCAGTTCGCCGGAAGAGGACGCTCAGCGGCGCGACTTCACGATCAACGGCATGTTTTACGATCCGGTCGAGCAACGAGTGCTCGACTTTGTCGGCGGCGAACGTGACCTGGGGGAAGGGATCGTCCGCGCGATCGGGGATCCGCACGATCGCATGCGCGAAGACAAGCTTCGCCTATTGCGAGCCGTCCGCTTCACCGCGCACTTGGAGTTCGGACTCGCGCGCGCGACCAAATCTGCGGTCACTGAAATGGCCTCGCAGATTCACGTTGTCAGCGCGGAACGAATCGCCGTCGAACTGCGACGCATGCTGACCGACCCGCATCGGCATGTGGCCATCGAGTTGGCCGACGAGGTCGGGTTGCTGCGTGAAATCCTGCCGGAACTCGCGAGTCCGAAATCTGAAATCTCCAATTTGAGATTTCAGATTTCAGATTTTGCGAGGCTGCGGCTGTTGCAAAAACCGTCGTTTGAACTGGCTTTCGCGGTCTTGCTGCTAGGGGTTGCGAATATCGAAGCGATCTGCCGCCGCTTGCAGTTGTCGAACGACGAACTCGAAAAGACCGCGTGGCTCGTGCGGCATCAAGACGCCTTGCGCGCGGCGGATCAACTCCGCCTCGCACCGCTCAAACGCTTGCTCGCGCACCCACACCACGACGACCTGCTGGCCCTCACACGAGCGACCTTGCTGGCGGCGAACGCGGACCTGCATCCGGTCCTTTTCTGCGAACGCTACCTGGAAACCACTCCGCCCGCAGAGATCAATCCGCCGCCGCTCGTCACGGGAAATGACTTGATCGCGCTCGGCTTCCCAGCGGGGCCGGAGTTCAAACGCCTGCTGGACGAACTCCGCGACGCACAACTCAACGGCGAGATCACGAGTCGCGAAGCCGCACTGGCGTGGTTGAAGAACAAATTGTCGTAGCCCGAGCAAAGCGAAGCGTTTTCGGTCGAGACGCTAACGTTACGGTCCAGCGGGACGGCGGGCAGAAGGGCACACCACCCACGAACGACCAAGCCGCTTTGTTTGGCACGGCGTTGCAGCGGGCAAGTCAATTGTTATCGCCATCGACGAATTGCCAAAACTCTTTCGTGCCGTAAGACAGCCCCTTCGTAGTGAACAAGGTTTTGAACAATGTCGGTTTCGGCTTAGGTCTAGATCCCCACACAGAAACGTTGAACATGTCTTCTGGGACGTAGCCGAGTTCTATGCATTGGCATTGCGCACCACAGACGCTGCAAGCGTACCGACTCAGCAGAAGCGAGTGTGTGCGTCCACACGACGCACAGTTCAGCTCATGTAAGATTGCTTCGCCAAAGGCGAGGTAGTGCTCAACGTGCTCGCAAGTGGGCCGCATGAGTGGAAAAAAGTGCCCACGACACTCGCACGGATACAGGCACGGAACCATCAAGAAGCGAGCCGCCGGCTCGCAGGATTTGGCGCCTCAGGAAGGAACTGCCAGCGGGGGCGTCAGCGCGGCACAGCGGTAGCAAACGCAGGAGTTGTTTCCGTCTTGCCACAGACGGGCAAGTTGCCCTGTATCACCACACTTATCGCAAGGCATTGCCTGTTCCCTCCTCACGACAGCGGCGCGAACGACCTCGATGACGCAAGCAGACGTCGTTCGTGCCTCACTTTCAGATTATCCCGCCTGATTTTCAAGCGGCACAGTGGTAGTCTAAACGCGGTTTCGCAGTTGCGACAAGCAGAGGGTCACCTTCTGCCAGGCGGGGTCAGATTCGCGCCCGCCAAGGGAACAGAATCATGCCACGATTACCGGCCGATGTGCGAATCCGTTTGAAGACGCTGGGCAACCGCACGGTGCGCATGGAGTTGGTTTGCCAGCCGAATGGACTGCGGTTTTGAGTGCACTGAAACGGCACATGCACTCGCGGGGTGCCCGAACCAACCGCCTGCGAGATCGCGGCTCGGATTCGACGGTGGTTGTGCTCGACCGCCGCGGTCACGGAAGAGATTCCCTTTCGCCCTATCGCAGACGATTGAAATCTTTGCGTGACGCGAAGGTTTTTCAGCCACGGATGAAACACGGATTTGCGATCAATCCCCAAGGGAACGCAACGGGCGTCGCCGCTCGGTGCTCGTTCGTGTAGCTGTGTTTGATCCGTGTTCCATCAGTGTTTCATCCGTGGCCAGAATCCCTGGAGGCTTGGCGGGCGAACTCTTTTTGTCGCTTCATTTCGGATCGCCGTTCAGCTTCCCACGCGGCGAACTCCGCATCGGTCATTTCGAGCGGCTCGCGTTCATTGATTCTCTTCACCAAGGCGGCGATGCCGTCCGCCGTGGTCGGCCAATCGGCTTCGTTCATGCCGACTGAGTTTTGGATCGGAAGAACTTCCACACGCGTCCCTTCCGGCCAATCGACTCCACTGTCGAATTCGATTCGACCTCCGCGAAACGTCGCGAGTGCTTTTTGCGTGGCATGGCCTCCAATAACAGTTTTCAAGCTTTGACGAAGCTCCCGAGCGACGGACGCGAAGTTATCATCATTGAGGCGACCCGGCCAGACGTCACTAGCTCAGTCGAACTGACCGTCACGGTTTGGTCCAATCTTCGAACCGCAGGCCCGGAACTTTTTCAAAGTCAATTGCATTTCGAGTCAGCAAGATGGAGTCGGTTGCGAGAGCGATGCTGGCGATTCGCAGATCGAGCGCACCGACACGGCGGCACTGGGGGCGAAGCGTTTCAAAAATCACCTGTGCGGCTTCGTCGAACGGCAGCACGTTCATGCGTTGAAAGTCAGTGCGCACGGCGTCCAACCGCGAGTAGTGTTCGATAACCTTGGCGGCAGTCCGCGCGTGGTTGAGCGCAGCCAGCCAACCTTGCACCTGTTCCTGAAAGCTGACAATGGTCGTCGCAATGTCGTCCGGCGGAACACGACGGACTCGACGCAGCAGGGCTTTGGCGTTCGAGCCGGGTCGTTGAATCAGGGAAATGTGGTCGGTATCGAGGACGTACGGCACTCAGCCACGTCCTTTCTTGGAGGACGTCCCGGACGAACGCTTGGCAGGCTTCCTTTTCCGACGCGCCGTGTTGATGCCCTGGTCCGCGTCACGAATCTCTTTGCCGAGACGAACCATCTCCTCGAAACCGGGGTCGTTGTCAAACGTCCCAAGAATTTGCTCGTACCAAGGCTTCGGTTCTTTCACACCCGACGCTTTTCGCAGTTCACGAATCTCGGTTTCGAGGCGATTCAACCGCGCTTCTATGAAGGCAAGTCTTTCGGCCATTCTCATTTCTCCCAATTCGTCGTGAACCAGCATAACTCTGGCGAATTGGCTGCTCCAGGTGAATTCACGCATCAACTCCGTCCCATTTCAGGACACAACCCGATCCTCGCGCAGCAAGTCGATCGCTGCCGCAAATCCCGCGACCGTGCGTTCCATATCGTCTTCGTTGTGAGCGGCAGACGTTGAGCCGGCCCAGCCCATCCAATCAACTCCGCCGAGCAGCAACGCACAGCGGAAGGCTTGCGAGAGCGTGGCGTCCAGCTTGCGATCGAGCTTTCGCCAATCGCCGCCGTATGGCAAGAAGTCACCTTTACCCCGGTCGTCTCCCTGCAACGGAGAAGGAGGAGAAGGAGACTGAGAAGGACGCGGCCCGTCGTAGTCGGGCAGAATTTTGATCGCGGAGAAATCGCCGTACGCGATCCAAGTGACGCTCTTCTTGACGAACAGGGCATTGAGTTCGCGGCGGAGCAGGGCGGCGAGTTCGTTCGCGCGGCGGCAGGGGAAGCCGGTGGACACGATTTCCAGGGCAGCGATGCCGGCGGCGGCCGACAGCGGGTTGCCATTATATGTGCCGGGATGCTTCATCTTCTTGCCGAGCGAATTGCCGAACGCGAGGGCCTGCATCAAGTCGGCTCGACCGGCGAGTGCTCCGCCGGGCAAGCCGCCGGCGAGGACTTTGGCCATCGTTGTCAAATCGGGCTGCACGCCACAGACCTCTTGAAATCCGCCGGGAGCAACTCGAAAACCGGTGATGACTTCGTCGAGGATGAACACGACATTGCGTTCACGCGTGAGTTGACGAACGCCGCGAATGAACTCCGGCCGTGCGGGGACGGCTCCCCAGCGGCTGCCGTTTCCTTCGTGAATCACGCACGCAACCTGATTTTGGTCAAGGGCTTTCGCCAGCGCTGCCAAATTATTCGGCGGCACGATGACCAGGTCGCCGTACACACCGGGAGTCACTCCCGGCACCGCGTAATCCGCGGCCTGCGGCATATCGCCGGGGCTGTCGGTGTTGGGGGCGATCGGCAACGGATGCGGCGGCTCGGAAGAGACGATCAGTGAGTCGTGCCACCCGTGAAAGTGACCGGCGAACTTCAAAACCTTGTTGTGTCCGGTCGCGATACGAGCGACTCGCAATGCCATCAACGTCGCTTCGGTGCCGCTGTTTGTGAAGCGGATCAGTTCGACCGACGGCACGAGCTTGCGGACCCACTCGGCCCACTCGATTTCCAGTTCGTGACACGCTCCGGGATGAGTCGACTTAGCGACCTGCCGCTGCACGGCCGAGACGATTGCGGGGTGTGAGTGCCCCAGCAACAGCGCTCCGTGACCGACCCAGTAGTCGATCAATTCATGACCATCGACGGTGGTCTTCTTCGAGCCGAGAGCTTCATTCGCAAAGATCGGAAACGGCTGCAAATACCGCGAGTCGTGCGTGACACCATTCGGGAACAGCCGCGAGCTGCGTTCATATAGTTTTGCCGACGCGCGAAACTTCTCGCGATACGCCGCGTCGATGCGGCCAGCTTTCAGGGTCGAGGCTGATGTCGTCATGAGGTACTCCAGAATCTCAACCACTCGAGTAATGTACCGGCGCACGTTCGGCCGTCTTGTCCCCTCTCCCCCCGCTTCGGGGGGAGAGGGTTAGGGTGAGGGGGGCTTCGGAGTCGGTGAGCGGCCGACGACAAGTTGAAGTATTGGCAAACGGTTGCGCTGCGATTGGAAGCGTCCGCACCATTCGCCCCCTCACCCTAGCCCTCTCCCCCGAAGCGGGGGAGAGGGGACCGGAATGTAGAAAATGCGCTCTTATTAAGAGTGAGCCGCACAGTATGGCAAGCCAATTTGATCCGGCAAGCCGAGAGAGCTCGTCGAACATTCACCGGCGGACGAGTTTCGGACCTGATCTTTCGAGAATCCGCCCGCCTGTGTTAAATGTCCGATGGGATGCCGATGTGACTTTGGCGAAAGGAGTCGCCGCTCATGAGCAACGACAAATTCGGGGACCGTCCTCGTCGTTTGGCCATTCCGCGGAGCCGGCGGTTGACGATCGACGTGCTGCATTACCATCGGCAGGTGCCGACGTGTGCTCACGATCGGATCTGCGACTTGAGTCACGTGGCAGCGCAACGCGAGCAGTCGTCCGTTCGAATTGCGTGGCCGCTGCTGTTCACGAAGGCGTTCGCAATCGTGGCCGCGCGGCATCCGGAGCTGCGACAAATCTATCTACGTTGGCCGTGGCCGCATCTGTATCAGCATCCTCACAGCGTCGGGATGATCGTCACGCATCGAGATGTCGCCGGCGAAGCATGGCTGTTTTGGTCTCGGTTCTCACGTCCGGAAACGGACACACTCATTGGGTTGCAACAGATGCTGGACCGTTATCAGTCGGAGCCAGTGCCCGAGATCTTCAAGCGGCAATGGATGCTCAGTGCTCTGCCCACGCCGTTGCGACGGTTGTGCTGGTGGTGGACTCTCAACGTCTCTGGCCAAGCGCGCGCGAAACGAGCGGGTACGTTTGTGCTGTCCTCGATCGGTTCACGCGGGGCCGAGATTCAGCATCCACCAATGTTTTTGACCTGTAATTTGACGTTCGGTCCGCTCGATGAACGTGGCCGCAGCCGAATCACTTTAGCGTACGATCATCGCATCATGGATGGCCGGTTGATCGCCGACTGCCTCGCGGAGTTGGAGCAGACGCTCAACGGAGTCATCGCCGACGAACTAATCGAGTCCACCGAAGTTCGTCGCGCGGCGTGAGACTTCACTAACCCGACGCGCGAGCGAGGGCGGGAAACCCCTTGCTCACGCTTCGGGTCATTGTGGTTTCTTTTGCGGGTCTACTTTCGACCAGATCAATGGCAGAAAAACACGGACAACGGACGGAGAACCATGAAATCACTTTCGGGTCGCAATGTGCTGATCACCGGTGGCTCGGCCGGCATTGGTTTGACAGTCGCAAGGTCGCTCGCGAGCGCAGGCATGCATGTGGCATTGGCTGCTCGTTCGCGCGAGCCGCTGGAACGGGCGGCGGCCGAATTGCGAGCCTTGGGAGTGACTGCGATCGCGATTCCGACGGACGTCACCGACGTTCGCCAGTTGCCCGCGCTGGTCGATAACGTGCTGCGCGAGCTGGGCGGAATCGACGTCTTGGTCAACAACGCGGGGATCGAGACGTATCGCGATTTTCATCAGCTCGAACTGGCCGACATCGAACAAACGATTCAGCTCAATTTGATCGCCGCGCTGCAACTCACGCGGCTGGTGATCCCGCACATGCTCAAGATGCGGCGAGGCCACGTCGTCAATATGTCGTCAACCGCCGGCAAACATGGCCCGCCGTTCGGGGCGGCTTACGGAGCCTCCAAAGCCGGCTTGATCGCATTCACGCAAACCTTGCGGACGGAGTATCACGGCTCGGGCGTCAGCGCCTCGGCGATCTGTCCCGGCTTCACGCATGACGGCGGCATGTACGAACGCATGAAGCGCGAAACCGGAACCGGCACACCGTGGTATCTCGGCGCGACGACGGCTCAGGCTGTGGGTCACGCGGTCGTGAAAGCCATTCAGAGTGACTTGGCCGAAGTCATCGTCAATACGCCGCCGTTGCGGCCGGCGTTCGTGCTGGCCCAGATTGCTCCCAAGCTCGGCAGTTGGCTGGTGCGACTGTCGACTCGACACTTCCTAAAGAAAGTGGTTCGAGCTCGCGATGTCGGGAGTGAAGGGGTCGGGAGTCTTTTTCAGGTCGGCGAGGAAGCTTAGCTTTCCACCGGCGTTTGCGACGCCGACCTGAAAAAGACTCCCGACCCCCTCGCCTCATCACGCCGCTCGGCGTTGCGTTTCTGACGGCCGAGCAGTGTCGGCTTTGCGTCGCTTGCGGCGGAGATGGTTCATCCAATCCAGGACGCCGGGGATGAATTTCTTGGCGTTCCATAACAGATGCGCCAGTGTGCCGATGAGCACAAAACGCTGATTGCGTCGAATCGCGCAAACGGCTTTGTGAGCGACAATCTCAACAGTGCTGCACAGCCAATCGGGCGGAGTCGGCACCGGTTTATCGGGCCGGCCGCTGATCGCCGTCTTGTAGAGATTGGTCTGCACCGGTCCCGGGCATAGCACAGTGACTCCCAAACCGCGGCGGCCGTACTCCGCGCGCATCGCCTCGGTAAATCCCACCAGCGCGAATTTGCTGGTGTGATACGCGGCGGAACGGCCACCGGCGACCAGACCCGATACGCTGCACACGTTGAGCAGATGACTCTCCGGCTGAGCCAACAGCGTCGGCAGCAACTCGCGCGTGAATTGAATCGGGGCCAGCAAATTGATGCTCAACAACCACTGCCACTGCTCGGCCGTCATTCGTTCGGTCGGACCGTAGTAGGCGACTCCCGCGTTGTTCACCAGGATGTCGAGCCCCTTCCACCGAGCCTGCAACGCGCGCACTACTAATGTCACCTCCGACGGCCGCGAGAGATCACACTTCGTGGTGACCGCCGTGACGCCGCGTCGTTCCGCTTCCGTCGCCACGACCGCCAGACCGGCTTCGTCAATGTCCAGCAACCAGAGATGCACACCCTCGGCGGCGAGCGACAGCGCGATCGCTCGCCCAATGCCCGACGCCGCTCCGGTGACTAACGCGCGCTTGCCTCGCAATTGCTTCACGCCCGAGCCTCCTTGCTCGCTGTGGATGGAGCGGGATGTATCCGATCTTCGCGGCGGCTCCAAGACCGCTTACCGCCGAAACCAGAGGGGATGAAAGACACGCTTCACGGCGGCTCCCGCGACCCGGCATTGACCCGTTTTCCGAAGCGGCATATACGACGCTGCCATTTGATCGGCCCAGAGTCGTCAATGAGTGTCCGATAGGGATGTTATGAACCGCATTCAGTCGCTCGCGTCGTCCGCCAGCACATCGCCCGCGCGAAGCCCAAATCGATTGGAAAACGTCGAGCGCGGCAGTGACCGCGGTGCTGACGGAAGCTCGCACACCGACGTCAATCGTTGGGTCGAGAGGATTCACAGCCAGTTGCAAGACGAAGACTCCGTCACCGAGCCGCCGTCGAACGCACGTGACAATCAAGCACTCGAACTGACAATCGAATTCGGCCGGACCTTCGCCAGCGATGACACAAGCGGTCTGAAACCCGGCACACCGCTCGGCTTGGACCAACTGGCGGATGAGCCGGTTGATCTCGTGGTCGCGGGCCGGCCGGTTGCTCGCGGAGAATTGATCGTCGTCGACGGAAAGCTTGGCGTGCGGATCGTCGAAGTTCTCCTGCTGCTGATCGCCGCGCTATCGTGCTGTTCGTCTGCCGGAATCGCGGATGAACCGACTCGACCGCCACCGTCCTTGTTGCAGATCGAGACCAACTCTTCCGAAATCTTCGATACGCCATTGGAAACAACTCGCGGCACGCGATCGCGCCGCGAGTCGGTGGAGACTAACTCGTTTGTCGCAGAGGCTGACAAAGTCACGACATCGGACACGAGCTCGGTGCCGCTGACGAAGTCCTCGTCACCCCGACGAACGATTGCTGCTCGAACGGGCGATGCGACGACGGATGCTCGACCTCCGACGTCGTCAGGCTGGGGGACAACTGTCTGGTCGCTGATCCTTGTCGGCGGATTGATCACGGTGGGCGCGAGGTGGCTGAAGTCGCGCGGTTCGGCCAGCGATCGCGGTTTGCCCGGCGAAGTGTTTGACGTTTTGGGTCGTCGCACTGTCGATCAACGGACTTCGATCGTGCTGGCTCGCTGTGGAGCACGACTGTTGGTGTTGAGCTCTTCTCCCAGCGGCCTGCGCACGCTGACCGAGATCACCGATCCGGTCGAGGTCGATTGCCTTGCCGGCTTGTGCCAAGCAATGCAGCGCGACCACGGCCTCGTCGAAACGTTTCGTGACCTATTGGGCCGAACGATTCCCGCGACTCGATCCACGTCAGCAACAAACTTAACGGAACCGAATCGGTCATCATCGTCCGCGGTCGGCGTTCCGGAAGCGGTTTGGCCCAATCGATTTGCCACAGTCCGCAACGTTACTCCGACTCTGCCGGAGGTGCGATCATGACTCTCGACCCGCAAGCGATGTTCTCACCTCAGTCGGTCGCGGCGTCGTGGCCGTGGCTGCTGGGAGCAACCGTGCTGAGTCTCGTGCCGGCTGCGTTGCTCATGAGCACTTGCTTCGTGCGCTTCGTGGTTGTGTTGGGTTTGCTGCGACAAGCCCTCGGCACACCACAGGTCTTGCCCAACCAAGTCATGATGGCGTTGAGTTTGTTCTTGACAGTCTGCGTGATGACACCGGTATGGCAAGAGTCCTACGAAACCGGATGGAAGCCGTACGCCCAGGCGAACGATGGCGACGGGCTGCCGATCGATGTGGCGGCGACGAAACTGCTAGCGCCAATCCGGCAATTCATGAGCCGACAGATCGAAGCGGCCGGAAACTCGGACGGCGTGTGGATGTTGCTCGAATTGCAAAGGCAACACGCCGGACAAGCTGACGCTCCGGAACCGAACAGCTACGACGATGTCCCGATCACCGTCCTCTTGCCGGCCTTCTTGCTCAGCGAGTTGAAGACGGGCTTTCTGATCGGTTTTCAATTGCTCTTGCCCTTCTTGGTCATCGACTTCGTCATCGCGTCCGTGTTGACGGCGCTCGGCCTGACGACGCTGACACCGTCGATGGTCACACTGCCCTTCAAGCTGCTGCTGTTCGTGCTGATCGACGGTTGGTTCCTGACGGTCGGCATGCTGCTGGCCAGCGTGCAGTAACTAGAGAGGTCAGAGATCAGAAGTCAGAGGTCAGGTCCACGACCCCTGACCCTTGACACTTGACACTTGACCTCTGACCTCTGACCTCTGACCTCTGACCTCTGACCTCTGACCTCTGACATGACTCCCGATCAAGCCGCCGAACTCACTCGCTCATCTCTCTGGCTGGCCCTGCAACTGGCGGGACCATTGTTGGCGATTTGTATGGCGATCGGACTGGTCGTGAGTGTCTTTCAGGCGGCGACGCAGTTGTCTGATCAGACGCTGAACTTTGTCCCAAAACTCCTGGCTCTGTGCGTTGCCGGTGCGGCGCTATTGCCGTGGGCGTTGCAGCGATTGAGTGAGTTCTCACGTTCTTTGATCGAATCGATTCCCCACAGCTGGTGACATCCGCCTGTCCGACGAGATAGGCCGAATCGAATCCACATGCCTGCCATATCCGTCGCTGAAATTGGTCTGTGGTTTTCGCCTTGGTCGACGCAACTCGTCACCGCAGCTCTGGTGTTGCTACGCGTGAGTGGCCTGCTGGCTGTCGGTCCGATCCTGGGCCGCGCGATTCTCCCGTGGCAAACTCGCGCCGCGTTGGCTGTGACAATGACGTTAGTCCTCACTCCTTTGAGCGGCTCGGGGGTGATCGATTTCAAGTCGCCGTTGCTCAATTCGAATGCTGTCCTGTGGGTCGCGACCGTATTCGTTCCGGCAGCGCTGACCGAGTTTGCCTTGGGATTCCTGTTGGGCTGTGCGGCATTGGGAATCCTCTGGGCCGTGCCTCTGGCCGGCCATTTGCTCGATCAGCAAACAGGCACTGTGGCCGAGGAAGCGGAGCCATTCCTGGGCGAGTCGCCGCAAACACGTTGGCTGGAGTTGTGGGCGGCAACCTGCTTTTTGTTGTGCTCTCCCGTCAATGGACATGTGCAGTTGGTGAAGTTCCTGGCAGACAGTTTTTACACGTGGCCGTTGGGCGGCGCGCACGATCTGATCGCCGCCAATGTCGTCGCGGCCTTGTTGCACAACGCCTGTCGCCTGTCGCTGCTGGTGCTCGCGCCGGCACTGGCAACTCTGTTGCTGATGAATCTGGCGTTGGGACTGCTGGCGTCGGCGAGTTCGTCCGGGATTTCCTTGTCGATCGGGAACACAGTCCGCCCGCTGGTCGCTTTGGTCGTGGTCGCCGCGAGCTTGTCCGGCGTGAGCCAGATCATCGCGGATGTCGTGCCGCGCGGCCTGTCGATGCTAGCGACCGAGCCCTTGGCGTTGTCTGACGAAACCAGTCGTTGAGGTTCACAATGGCGTTCTTCGACGATTCACTCGCTGCACGCACGGAACGCCCGACGGCGCGGAGACGACGACAGGTTCGCGAACAGGGCAGGGTGGCTCGCAGCGCGGACCTTGTCACGTCGACTCGGATTGCTTCCGTCTGGGTCATGCTGGTTTGGTGGCTGGCGACATTCGCGAATACCAGTGGGCAGATGGTGCGAGAAACCTTCGACCGCGCGGGACGGGTCGCTTCGGATTCGACAACTGTTGCCACGCTACCGCAGGAGTGGATTGGACGTTTTACGACTGACGTCGGTCCGCCACTTCTGATCGCGACCGGCGGCGTCTTAGTGGCGCATTTCTTGCAAGTCGGTTGGCTGTGGCATCCACGCCGCTGCTGGCCACAGTGGTCACGCATTTCCGCCATTGAAGGAATTCGCCGTTTGTCGTCTGCGGCATTTGGCCGAGCGTTCGCGATACTTGCCAAACTCTCTCTTGTCGCCACGGTCGCGGCACTGGCGTTGACAAATGATGGGCCGCCCTGGGCCGTCACAACCGAGACCGGCCTCGCACAACACCTAAGCTCATTCGCCACGCTCGCCGTCCACGTGACGTCTCGCGTGGTACTGGCCCTGTTGGCGTGGGGCGTCGTGGACTATTTCTGGCAGCGCCGTCGATTTGAACGCTCGCTGCAGATGACCAATGAAGAAGTCCGCCAGGAAATCAAAGAAGTCGAAGCCGACCCACACGTTCGACAGCGACGCGACGCCGCAGCGAGACAACGTCTCGATGAGGCGACAGCCATGTCTGCAAAAACTGCCGACACGAAGGCGAATTGATCTCCACGTCCCTTGAGATCACCGCGGCCGGAACGAAGACTCACCGCGCTTGTAATTCACGAGTGGCCACGCCATAACACCGTCGCTTGATGCGGCGGCCTTCGTTAGCGAATTGGTCCAATGACCACGATGATCGCCGCCAGGAGATTTTCGGGCTGTAGCGCAGACTGGCTAGCGCGCTTGCTTGGGGTGCAAGAGGTCGTGGGTTCAAATCCCGCCAGCCCGATTTGACTTATGTTCGATCGTCGCATCAGCGGCACAGAAGATGGCACAGAAACCCCTGACCGGGGGCAACCGGTCAGGGGCCAAACAAGCGGACCTTTCGGCCCAGCTCGGACTTTCCAGCAGGGTTTCCATCGAAAGGGTTCGCACATGCCTCGCCACAATCCAGAGCCGTGGTTCCGCACCGAGCGGAACGGTTACTTCGTCACCATCGACAGTGTGCAGCACAATTTGCACACGGCGGACAAGGCGGAAGCATTTCGCCTTTGGCATCAGTTGATGGCTCGTGCTCCGGAGCCGCCGGAGTCTCCGCAGGTCACAGTGGTCGTATTGCTGGCTTTGTTTCTGGAATGGGTCGAGAAACAGAAGACTCCGGCGACCTATGCGTGGCGAAGCAACTACCTTCAGAGCTTCGTCAAATTCTTGAACGGAACTTATCGCGGACTCCGTGTCGCGGACTTCAAGCCATTCCACGTCACCCGCTGGCTCGACCAGCAAAGCAAGTGGGGTGTCAGCAGTCGGCGGGCCGCGATCGCGACCGTCAAACGAGCCTTCAATTGGGCTGTCGAAGAGGGCTATCTCGACCACTCCCCGATCGCTTCGCTTCGCAAACCGAAAAGCCCACGTCGGGAGACGATCCTTTCTGACGAGCAGCGGCAACTGATTCTCAACGAAGCGAGCGACGAACCCTTCCGCGATGTCGTCATGCTCATTCAAGAGACCGGCGTTCGACCGCAAGAAGTTCGCACGGTTGAAGCGCGTCATGTCGATCTCCAAAACGGACTGTGGATCTTTCCGCCCAGCGAGCACAAAACGGGGGCGAAGACCGGTCAGCCGCGCATCGTCTATTTGAACTCTCAAGCGTTGGTCATCACCAAGCGACTCATGGAGCAACACCCCACCGGTCCGCTGTGCCGAAATGCCAAAGGCCAACCTTGGACTCGCAACGCCATCCGACTGCGATTTCGCCGAATGCGGCGTCGATTGAAGGATTCCTTGCCAGAAAATCTTTGTGCCTATCTCTTTCGTCACACGTTTGCGACGGGTGCTTTGGAGCGCGGCGTTGATGTCATCACTCTCGCGGAATTGATGGGCCATAAAGACGTGACCATGCTGAGCCAGGTCTATCAGCACATTCGGCAGCGAACACAACACATGAAGTCCTCCGCCGAACGGGCTACATCCCAAAGTGCTTTTGGACCAACTCCGACATAGCCAGTCGGCCATTCAGATTTGATGGCGACGGTGCAGGGGCACGGACCGTGTCCTTGCACTGTTGCTCCCAGGAAATGCGATCCTTTTCCGCGATTCGCGTCCCACCCCGCGCTCGTCCGAACCGATGAGCGATCAAATCCCCGGACGCGATCGCGTCGTAAATGGTTCGCGAACTCAGTCCGTAGTGTTCGGCGAGTTCCTTCACAGTCCACCATTGCTGCACGGGAGTCATCGAACGCGCTCCGAACTACTTTTATCGTTTGAACGCTCCGTCGGTATCGTCATCTGAGTCAGACCAAACGATACCCGGAGATCGCGAGAAGTCTTCGTCGATCGGTCGCTTTTGACAGCCGATTGTCGGCAGACTGTCAGCGCTGACAAAACAGTCATTAGCCCCATGTCAAGAGTTCGTGTTGCTCCTACTCTTTGCCAACCTCGCCCTCGCGAGTTGGTCTTCAAAGAAGGAGCCATCACATGGTGGGCTATGTTCCGCCATCTCAGCGCAAGCAATACATCCCGCCGAATCAACGAGCGGCGATCGCCCGCGGTGTTCGCTTCGCGTGGGTTCGTCGATTGTGGACGAAGCGGCCTCGCATCTTGCTACGGATTCCCGGCGCGTTGTTGAACTTGGCACGCACAGCGATTGGCATGCTCGCGCTTCGCCGAGCGAATGACGACGCCGCGAGAAACGCGGAGGCGGCCTGGCAAGAACTCCAAATCTCTGTCGCTGGTTTTCAAGCGATAACGGAATCCACTCGCCGCAGCTTCGGCGATCGTCAGCAACTCACGTTGATGCGAGACAGGTTAGTTGTCGCCGGTGATTTGCCGCCGACCGCGTGGATTCACGAGGACGTTTGTCGGCGGTTGCAGACATTCTTGGCGGTCCACACAGAACTGTTCGCCAAAATGACGGCGGTGGCGACGGCGGCCAGCACAGCGGAGGCGAGGTCGCGACGGCTGGCCCGCAGATATGAGCGATCCGCAATAGTCCACGACCGTCGCAGTGCTTGGCACGCAGGTTATGTCCAACTCGCGATCGACTGCCGCAACGAAGTCGCATCCGCCGCCGACATCGCGAAGAAAGTCGCCGCTCGGCGAGCCGGATTCTCCAACCTGATCCATGAAGCTCAGTCCATTGTTCGATTCTTCGCGGAATTGCAACGCCATCGCGAACGATCCGCGTCATTCACGCACAAGGCTGAAACCTACCGGCGGCAGCTTGTCGAGGGAGTGTCCCTGTGTCTGCGTGCGATCGACACGCTTGTCCCGTAGCTCGTGTCGTCAGTTTTCAAGGCAGCATTAAGGAAAACGAAATGAACCCAAAGCAGCCAGACATCGCCCTCGGAATTGACCTCGGAACGACATTTAATGCCGTGACGGTTCGGACGCCCGGTAAGGTAGAGCAAATGAACTTTCCTGGAGTTGGACCGCAACTCGCGTCCGCAGTCCTGTGGCAGCCGAATGGCACACACTTAGTCGGCCAGATGGCCAACAACGCGGCGTTCAAGCATCCGGAACGGCTCTACAACCATTTCAAACGCGGCATTCCTGACGCTCCGAATGCCCCGTGGAACGGTGGGCCGACGCCCATTGAACTCAACGTCGTTCTACTTGCGTACATTTGGCATGTGACCCTGCAAGCCGATCCCGAGATCGCCGATTACATTTCGGAGCTTCGCGGAAAGAAGGTGCCGGACGGATTGCGGATCATCCTCACACACCCGGCGACATATCGCCAGGATCAAGTGTTGACCTTGCAACAGATCGTCAATCGAGTTGGTCACGGCTTCCGTGTAGACGGGTTCATCACCGAACCGAACGCCGCCGCGTTGGTCTATCGACAACAACAGAAACTCAATCACAACGACTTGATCGCCATGATTGATGTCGGTGGCGGCACAACCGACACCTGCCTGTTGCGGTTCGATCGCGGTCGATTCGAGCCGGTCATTTCAGCGAAGGGAGATGCCACGCTGGGTGGCGTCAACTTCACTGGTGCGATCTATGAGCATCTCTGTTCGTCTCTCGGCTATTCGTTCCCGTGCTTTGATCCGCAACGAGGGCTGAATCTGTCGGCCGGCAATCTCTCGCCCGCAGAGCGACGCTTGGCATCCAAGATTTGGACCGCCGCAGACGACATCAAGATTCAGTTGAGCATCGCCGAGACTGCCACCGTCTATCTCGAAACCCCGGACGGCTTGAAAGAGCTGTCGCTGGATCGTCAGACCTTTGTTGCTCTCTGCAAAGATGCAGGCGATCTGTGGGCGCGTTTCGAGGCTTGCGTTTCTGATCTCTTGGCCGGGTCGTCGCTGCGATGGCAAGACATTCGCGGTGTCGCGCTTGTCGGGGGCTCGGCGATGGTTCACACGCTGCGCGAACGAGTCGCGACGATCACCGGCCGGCCGGTCGATCAGGTTTTTCTCTCGGCAGATTCGACGCACGTCGTCGCCAATGGTGGCGCCTTTCAGGCATTCGTGCAGGAGGACACGGGACACTGTGTGCCCGGCGGGTTGTCCGTTCGCTTGCGGGATGAGGCCAATGCCGACCAGCACTACCGCTATCGCTTCTTCTTAAAAACCGCCGAGATCATTCCGTCAGGCGGGGTCAACGTCCAAAGATTGGGTCAGATGATCCGCAGTTCGGGGGGCCGTTGTGCGCTGTCGATCGTGCTCGCCGAGGCCAAGCCGGGATTGGATGTCGCTGCCGGAGAGCTGCTTCCGGAAAGCGAAGTCGTGCCACTGAAGCGGATCGACACAGTTCTCGATTTTCCGGCTGGAGAACACGAAGTTGAGCTGGGTTTTGAGATCGATCCGGCAAGCCGCTTGCATTGGCGACTGCGGCTCACCGATCAGCCCGACTTCGATGTGGCGTCCGGCTTGGTCACTGACACCGCTGAGCATTCGGTCGATTTGCCACAAGACGTCCTGATTCTCATGGACGTGTCCATCAGCATGGAGGGCGACAAGCTGCGTGCCGGGCAGAACGCCATTCACAATGCTCTCGTACAGCTTTCACTTTCCGACACTCGCGTCGGTCTGATTGGATTCGGACGCAACGTCAAGGTCGATGCCAAACTCGGAAGCACCTTTGAGGAAGTGGGGGACGCCGTCGAGATGCTCGTCGCCAAAGGTGGTACACCAATGGCGGAGGCCATCGACTTGGCGTGCCAGCACCTGAAGTCGCACGGGACTCCCGATCGTCAGCAGTTGATTTTGCTCGTCACCGATGGACAGCCCAGCAACGTCCCGAACACCGAGGCGGCGGCGTCCGAGGCCAAGTCCCACGCCACTGTGATTTGCATTGGCATTGGAGACGACGTTTCTCAGCAATTGCTGCTGAGCTTGGCCACAACGCCGAAGCACTGCTTCTTTGCTGACTCCGCTGGCGGCATCGAGGCGGTCTTCACCCAGATCATCGAGCTGTACCTCAAGCCGTAAAGAGAGCGATATGGATTCCGATCAAAACAGCGGCGTGCCCAGCCAAGACGGCAAGCCGATCAATGGGAAAGTCAACTTTTGGAATCGCTTCACGGCGATTGAACACGGTGTTGACGAACTCCAACGGTGCCGGTTGGAAATGGTCATCGAGTCAATGGTCCGTGTCGTTGATGCGTTGATCGAAGCATTGGAAGTATTAAGTCGGCCATCGGAGAAGCCGAAAGCGACGCACGAACGTCCGGAGTTTCATGTCGAAGTCGTGCGTTGGCCGCCGGCGTTTGCGCGCACCCTGATCGACGGCGGCGTGAAGTGCGACGAAAGCCGCCGCGAAGCGGTACGACGCTACGTTGAAGTTCTCGATGATCTTCAACGGCACGAAACGCAACTCGCCAAAGCTTCAGAGGACCAACAGCAAGCGTGGCAAGACACCGTCACGCGCTGGCGACGGCAACTCACTTACCAGCACGACACGCTGCTGAATCTGGACGTGACGGTGAACGCCAATTTGATCGGCTCACGGTTCGATCCGTTGCTCCACGAAATCGCGGGCACGGCCGCGACGCCGACTGAATCCGACGTGGACACGATCGCGGAAGTGAAACGTCCGTTGTTCTCGTGGAAGGACGGAAACGGCACTCCGCAGTGCGTGCCCGCTTTGGTGGTGCTCTACGCCGTCGAATAATCCTGATTCAAGGGAGACTCCAACATGGGACCGGATGACCTCCACAGACTGCAAGTCGCCTTCGCCATCGTCGGGGGCGGAATCGGATTTCTCTTGGGCAAATACGTCCGCGACCATTTTCAGATTGGAGCAGCCCCAGGGCTTGTCAGTCTCGCGGGGGCCGTCCGCTTTTTCTACGCCGCCTTTTATTTGTTGATGTTCATCTTGGCAGTCGCCGCATTCGGACTCTACCGGTTGGCATGGCGTTATCGCTCAGCGTGGACGCCGCTTTTAGAACCGTTGCTCCGCCGCCTCGCGCGTCGGCGGCGATCGTCCCCGTCCGTGGCCGAGCAGTTGACCAGTGAACAAGACGACTTCGATGCCTGCACCGAGGCAGTTCTCACGCAGCCCTATCCCCCAGACATCAAACGTACTCTTTTGGAGCAGTTGGAAGGTCAGCACAAGAATCGGCTTCGAGGACTGCTCGGCAAGGATGATTCTTTGTCTGACCATTGAGGTGAATTTGATGGCGTACCCCATGATCAAATTTCCTGGCAACAATCATTTGCCGAAGGGACTGCTCGATAACACAGCGGGGCTATTCATCTCCGGAGACCCAGGTTCCGGCAAGAGCGTATTGGGCCGTGAAATTCACCGGTCACTCGCCATGAGTGGCGATGCGATGGTCATTGTGCTCGATCCAGACAATGACTTTGTCGAGGACTGCCTGCGGGATCTTTCGGACATGCCGCACTCCGTCCGGGAGCGTGCTCACGCTTTCTATCCGGCCAATCCGAAGTGGCCCATTGGTGCGATCAATCCGCTCCAAGTGCATGGCGACGAGACCATGTCGGACTATGAGTATGAAGCTCGTTTGGAGTGTCGTGCGATGTTCGCATCGCACCTGTTGCTGTCGGCGGTCAACCAAGCGGATTTCGATGGAGCACCGTTGTTGTTGAAGTGGGCCACCACGATCAACCGCTCGCTGGCGCGAATGCACATGACGATGCCCGAGGCAGAACAATTCTTCGACATCGGCAGTGACGACTACCACTTGCTCACTTCGGCCATCCCCGATGCGATGGCTCAGGTGGAATTCGCCCGGCTCGCCGCTCTCAAGATTGACCAACAGGAGGAGAAGATCGCGTCATTTAAGAATCGCCACTTCGCGCTGTTCAGCAATCCAATTGTGCGTGCCCACTTGGGGGCGGTGAAGGACACGCTCCCGCTTCGGCAGTTGGTGCAGGAAAACTCGCTTCTCGACTTCAATCTCTCCCAAGGCGCGGAGACGTTGAGCACCGAAGCCCAGAGCCTTTTGGCCAACATCATCCTCTCCGAAATCTTCCACAATTTGTTCACGACGCCACGATCGCAGCGCAGATTCGTGGTGATTCTCTGCGATGAACTTCCGGTGTTTCGCTCCAGCGCCACGCTGATAGCCCGCGCTTTGAGACGATCTCGAAAGCTGGGATTACGGTTCATTGGAATGGCCCAAGGGACACAGGCATTTTCCAAGGGAACCGACGATCCTCTGCTGCACACGATGACCGGTTGTTGCAACGCTGTTGTCATGCGGCATAGCGATCCCGTCGATGCCGAATTCTTCGGCAAGTACATCAGTTTGCCGACGCGGTCCACCGAACGAGTCAAGTATGAGCATGTCGAAGAGCAACAGTATCAGGCGCGTAACGAGATCGAAGTGCTCGTCAACCGTTCCGTTTCGACTGCCTATGGCGACGCGGAAGGTGAAGCCGGTTCCGCAGGACAGCAAGGGGGTGAAGCAACGGACACGAATTGGTCGAACTCGACCAACAGCCAAGTCAGCCACACCGACAGCAACAATCAAACCGAAACGAAGGGGAACAGTGACACGAAAAGTAATCAGCAATCGACTGGAGCAGTGCGGCAGTTATCCGAGGTTGGTGAGCTTTACGGAAGGGCTTGCAGCGAGGCTGCCGCGCGCGGCACGGCGCGCACCAACAATTCCGCCACGGCCACCGGACATGCCAAAAGTGACGCCCTCGCCCAAGGTGTCGGTCAGTCCCAAGGCGGCTCGTTCAAGAAAAACCGCGGCTGGAACCAGCAAGCCAGTTGGAATCGCACTCGCAATCGCTCCGGATCATCGTCTATCAGCTACACCCAACAAATCGTTCCCGTGCTGGCGTGGCGCAAGATCGTCCGCGTCGAATTGATGAGCCTTGACGAACAGGACCAGGAGAAGGCGACAAAAATCGCCCTGCTGAATGACGGCGAAGGATTCTTCTATGCCGCCCGCGAGGCAATCGTCAAAGCCTATGTGAATCGCTCCCGCGATTTTCTGCTCGACACGCCGGCGGCGGCCGCTCGACTGCTCCAGCAGCTTCAGGACGAGATGTTCGCCGCGCCGTTTTACCAGTTCGGCGAGGACATTCTCCAGCTAAGCGAATTGGCACGCGACTTGTTCCTGACGGAACTGCGTCAGTACGCGGCGGAAGGTCGCTTGATCTCTCCCAAGTTTGGTGTGGCGAGAGAACTGTCCAACCTGACGAGTGAGCCATGCGGCATCGAGATTCCGCAGAGACCAATGAAAAGCATCATCGACGAAGCCGCTCGAAAGAATACTCAACTGATCCTCCTGACGGACGACGAGCTGCGGAATGCCCCGTGGAGCATTTGAGGAACAACGACGATGGCCGCGACGAACGGAATTCACTTTCAGAACCGCGACCTCGCGCTGCTCGCAGAACTTGGAGAAGTGGCGTTGCTCGACACGGACACGATCCACGCTCGCCACTTCCCGAATGACAAATCGGTGCGTGCGTGTCGCCGCCGGCTGCGGGTGCTCAAGGCTCACGATCTGATCCAGACAGTCCACATCAGCGTCGTCCGCACCGATCGGGTAGGACGGATGCCCGCGATTCACCGACTCACCGTCGAGGGAGCGGACCTCGTTCAAGCGGAGACCGGCTTTCGCCCGCCGCGGACGGCCCGTTCCGAGCCTCCCAAGCCCAACACGCTGCTCCACCGGCTCGGCATGGCCAAAGTGCTGCTTGCGATGAACGATGCCTGTCTGTTGCAGGGACTGCCAAAGCCGGGTTGGATTCTGGAATATGACAGCTACCCCAACGTGCCGCCGAACGCGAAGCTGATCGAGCGGTACATCCTCTGCCGAGACTGTGTCCGACTCGCCGGAAGCCTGCGCCGCTCTTGGCCGGACGCGGCGTGCCAACTCACGATTTCCGCTCAGGGGAAGGACTGGCGGCTCACCATCCTATGGGAGTACGACCGCTCGACTGAGGGAAAAGATGAATTGGTCGAGAAACTCTCGGGGCTTCAGCCGCTAATCGACACCGGCACATGGCGGCAGTTTTTCCCGAACAGCGATGACGTCCGAGTCTTCTTTGTCGTGCCGTCCAAGCAGCGGCTTCGGAACGTGATCGAACTATTCCGCGACTCCCCTCTCGCACGCTATTTGCGGTTCGCCGTGGCGGCGACCGTCATTCCACCGCGCGCACTTCAGGACGCCATCTGGTTCACGACCACCGGCGACTGTCGGCCGATCATCCCCCGTCAGCCCTAAAACGCGGCACCGCTTTCGCCCCGAAAACAAACGAACTTCAGGATGCCGTCCGAAAAAAAATGGACGCAAATTGAGGAGCGAAGCAACGGGTGGGCGGGGACAAAAAAGGGCGTTGCGGCCCTACTTCATCTCCGACTTTGGAATGCCTTGGACAGCACCGATCGCCCGCGCTAGGCGACGCTCACAGGGCAATACAGGCTTTGTCGGCAAGCCGCAATTCCAACAGACACTCTGGCTGTGAAAGTATCCAATGATCCCTTTTGCGGCGGCGAGAAGCTCAGCCTCTGGCGTTCGCTTGTTGAACTTGAACATGGTGGGTGAGGGAAGGAAGTAATGCCTTCGCCACGACACGCGAAGTCAAGGTGGAGGCGAGCCGCAGCGAGCACTACCTTGACCGCGTGTCACAATCGAGAAGGCTACTTCCCCCTCGGCCGGGAACGGATCACCGACGGCCACGTTCTCCTTGACGCACTCCCGACGTATTCGGCTTTGGAATTCAAAAACACACAGCACACAAAACAAAAACAAAGGTGGGCGACTTCACTGGCTCGACAGAGCCAGGCCGAAGGCCGCAGCGTCGCGCCGACGCTGCGACCGAGGCGGGGTGCTGGGGCGGCGGCCCCGGCCACTTTATGTGGCCGGAACCGTGGTCTGGAGCGACCGAGCAATGGGTGGAAAGAAGCGAGCCGAGCGAGCCAATCCACCCCCTACGCAGACACATAAAGTGGCCGGGGGTGGAACGAGTGCTCGCAGTGAAAGCTCCGGCACCCCGAAGTCGTTGTGGGAAAAACAAATACACCAACAGCCCACAAACACATCCCCGTTCCCTGTTGGAACGGGTAAAGGAACGGCAAAGGGAACAGGTATGGGAACGAGTTTGGGAACACCCACGGTTTCTCATTCCGCGACCTTACCGCCGAGTGTCGTTCCGGGCGTGACGTTGTTCTGGAATGACTTCAATACCTTTCCATCTCGCTCGCCAGCGGCAAGCCTTGAAGGCAGTCTGGAAGCCATTCGCGACGATAGCGGAACAGGACTGGAAGGATGGCGGAATCATGCCCCCAGACTTCCACGGCAACCATTCCGAGTTGTTACCGGCATCCCGTTTCGCGGCAGGGTGTCGACCGCTCGTCACATCTTGGGCGGACGGCTCCTGAAAGGATGCCAAGCACCCTTCCGCCGGAAGCAGCACTGCCGCTTTCGGACGCCGCTGGAATCACACCCGACACCCGGCCATGACCTTCTCGAAATCGTCCCCGGCACTCCGATTCTGGGCCTGGTTCATGTTGGGTAGCAGGTGGTGACCAGATTGGGGTGTGAAAAATGTCTGTTTCCGTGAAGCTTGGTTGGGTCTCAATCCAATTTCAGTTTCAGGGAGGAAACAGACATGGACGATTCTCAATTGCCGGTGG
>CAYSHJ010001055.1:0-2483 GCA_964430385.1 uncultured Planctomycetaceae bacterium | reverse complement strand
CGAAAGCCTCCGAGGCAAAATGCAAATCGCCGGCTGGAACAACGACTTCCTCGCCCAAGTCCTAACAGGCCACTACCTTTGATATGCGCTGGCCGTGTTTCGGGGGTGAGAGACTCGGTTTCGCTAAAAACAGTCAGAGGCGTTGGGGGCGAATCGACGAGCTAGAATTTAGTGAAGTGAGAAGACGCGTACGGTCGCCTAACGACACCATTAGCTGGAGCTTTTCACTGCGACCGCACCAGGAAGGACCGTCGGGATGTAACCCGAGGAACAACACAAAAGCTTGAGGAGACTCTCTGCGGGTTCGCCTCCACCGATCGTTGACTTTACTGCGTCTCGCACCTCTCTGGGCGAACCCTTAATCCCCTCCCCCGCTACAAGCCGCACGAGTCCGACAAAATCAGATAGTGTCAGACGAACTTCATGAAAATACTCACTATCACTTGTTGGGTCACGCGAAGCCGCAGTGACAATTGATATTTCTCCGGCAGTGGCATCCCATTTCAGTGAGTTCATTGGCTGGGTGCCAACTACAGGCTTCCAGCCGTGATTCTTCCCAACGCCCCGTCGTCGTATTTGCATCGCTTTTCTCCACCTCGCATAGCGGTTGACTGCACGGAACGCGGGCTAACACGGAGACGCGCTCAGGCTGGAACCGCTCAATTGCGGACATGAAGTGCGGACGCGGTTGGAGTTTGTCAAGCGGGCCGCTTTGCAAGCGTTCGGTTAGGCAACTTCCAAAGCCGCGTTCGTGCGATTCCAATCTCCGAGCGGGTTTTGGCGAGCCGAATCAGCCCTCGGACTGTTCCGCGATTCATGCACGTCCTGACGCCACTCGGCTCGCGATCCTCCCAGCGATCATCTTCGGAACGCTCCATGAATGCTGAACGCCTTGCCGAACTTCTCTCGACCTGTCCCTTTTATTTGCCCCGTGCTACGACATGTCGTCTTTTTGCTTTCAAGATTCAAGACGGTATTCGTTACCTTCGGATTGCGACTACCTTTCCGACCTTGAGTGACTTTCCGACCTTCAACGTCTTCAACTTAAGGCCCGAAGATCTCTTCGTCGCGTTCAGTTTCGTCGTTGAAGTGCGCGCGTCCACCGTCGCGAGAATTAGGCGTTTCAGACTTTGGGTCAACTCATCAATCTCCTTGAGTTTGGAAAGTGGTCGGAAAGCGAGGATTGAAAGGCACTCAGAAGGAACATCTAACGCACCTCCCAATTTTCCAAGCGTTTCCATTGAGACCGCCCGTTCGCCTTGTTCAATCATAGCCACTGCTGTCTGAGTCAGTCCGATCTCGTGTCCCAACTCCGTCTGCGTTAATCCCAAACCGACGCGCAATTTCTTAACGGCTGTTCCGAATTGTTTTTTGTCGAAAGCCATCGCTGAACCCTTTCTCTTTCATTCTTATTTCCATGTTCGTTCTACTCTTCCTCGTTCTCTTTACTCTCAGGCTCTCTACTCCTCCGTTTCTGTTTGAAGTTCGACGTCGGCCTTTTGGATGACTTCCCAGGCTTTTGCTGCATACTTCAATACCTTCTCGAACTCTGATGGTCCGCGAAGCTTTACCCGCGAACTGATCGTCAATTTTTGATTCACCAGGCCGTATAGGAAATTCGCGAGTCGTTTCCTTGTGTGCTCGCTCAATCCATTCCGGTGAATCAATTTCACGCAACGACGAGCTAAGTCGTCCAACGCTTTCCGAACATCTGCAAGCACTTGAACATCGACGATATACATCGCGAAGGTCTTCTTCCAAGCCCAGCTCAAAATATCACTTTGAGTGATAATCAGTCAAGTCGGTTCTGTCGATCGGGCAAACTAAAGAGGGACAGGTCGATTTGTGTCGACGCCGATCGACAAAAAATGGACCTGTGCTTTGAAGATCCCCTTTTGATGATTTCAGATACCACTTAGCGAGCGCCGAGGAATCCCAATAGCTCATGGGTCATGTCCGATCGGCTCGCATTTCATCAAGCGCGAACGCGCTGAAGTACAGCGTGGCGATGCCGCCTCCCAACAGTCCTTGTCCCATCACTCGGTAGTGACCACCTAGGATTCGCGTGCCGCCAATGAGCATGCTCAACCCAGCCATGACCGATATCGCGACGCGCGCTTCCGGCCGCAGGTAGCCGTGCTCGATCGAGTATTTCAAAAAGAAACCGATGCCGACCACGACCAGCACAATGCCGATCCGCAACAGCCACTGACTGGCCAGCCTGTTGAATTTGTACGTTTTGTCCGGTTGGATTTTGAAGTTCCCCCGAGCCCCCAGGCGCAGCGCCTCTGACCCCTTGGATCAAGGGAAGTCACTAGCACTGCGATTGCGACGCAAGAAACGGGGACTGGGAAAGCGCCGGTAAAAGCCGGAAGAGAGTAGCAGATGAAAGTTCTGCACGAACGAAGGAATAGCGAACCAGTTCGGCTTCGAGTCATGCGCCGACTCTCGCGAGAGGGTGGGTGAAGCGTTGACAGAAGAGC
>CAYSHJ010001054.1:0-2772 GCA_964430385.1 uncultured Planctomycetaceae bacterium | reverse complement strand
TTGACGCTGGGCCGCTCTTTCAGCAGTTGCTGTTGTTCGGGCGAGCGTTTGTCGGGCGGCGTGTTGTAGGCGTCGCGCAGCTTGCCGCGCAGTTCTTCGGGATGCTTGGCAAGTTCCAGTTCAAGCGCCTTCGCCATGTATTCGGTCTGCTTCGCATTCTTTTCGACGGCGACTTTCGCGACTTCCGCTTCGATGGCCGCAGCCGCCGCGCGGTCGGCGTCGGTGTACAGCGTCCTCAACCGACCGTCGGGAACTTTCCAATTCTTCCAGTTCAACGCCGGCTCGAAGATCGCTCGCAGCCGATAATAGTCGGCTTGTGAGATCGGGTCGTACCGATGGTCGTGACACTGAGCACACCCCACCGTCAGCCCCAGTAGCGATGAACTGACCATCTTGAGCGTGTCGGCGACGACGGCATTCTTCGCCATGTCCTGATCGACCGAGCCGTCGCCAGTCCCGTCCGAAACCATGCGGAGAAATCCGGTTGCCGTCAGCCGGTCAATGTTTTCCGGCGACAAGTTCCCAAACTGTCCGTTGAGAAATTCGTCGCCGGCCAACTGCTCGATGATGAACTCGTCGATCGGTTTATCAGCGTTGAGCGCGCGAATGACCCAGTCCCGATATTTGTACGCCCATGCTCGATCGCGGTCGGCATTCGAGTAACCGTCGGAGTCAGCGTACCCCGCCGCATCGAGCCAATGCCGTCCCCAGCGCTCGCCGTAATGCGGCGACGCGAGCAACCGATCCACGACTCGCTCGAATGCGTCCGGTGCATCGTCGTTCAAAAACTCTTCAATCTCGTCGCGCGACGGCAGCAACCCGATCAAGTCGAATGTCACTCGCTTGAGCAACGTCCGCCGGTCCGCTTCCGGTCCAAATCCCAGTTCGCGCTTCTGCAATTCAGCGCGGATGAAGGCATCGATCGGCGTGCGAATCTGTAAATTCAAATTTGAGATTTGAGATTTGAGATTTGAGATCGGCACCGCCGGTCGCTTCAACGGCTGAAACACCCAATACGCGCGCTCTTCGTCCGAGATGCCCAGCCCCTTGCCAATCGTCGCCGGTTCCTCGCGCGCCGTCTTCGCTCCAGCGGCAATCCATTGTTCGAGAACTTCAATCTCGCGAGCGGAAACCTTTGCTGGTCCTGGCGGCATCTCGCCGGCTTGGATTCGTTTCAGAAACAAACTCGACTGCGGTTTGCCCGGCTCAATCGCCGCCCCGGAATCGCCGCCGACTTTTATCAGCCGCACGAGCCGCAGGTCGAGCTTCCCCTTCAACTCTACTTCCGCCCCGTGGCAATCAAAGCAATGAGCCTTCAAGATCGGCCGAACGTGCGACTCAAAAGTCACTTCGTCAGGGTAGGCCGATCGCGCGTCCGACAGCAGCACAGCGCAGACGATACTCCAGGCCAGCAGGCACGGACCACGGACGCTCATCGCGAGACCTTGGTTAACGAGTTAGGCGGGAGGAAGCACAGGCAGGACGTTTGGCGGGAGATGCCGTCAGGGCAACAAGATGATTCTTGCGAACCGACCGCGGCGACTCAACCTCGAACGTGTTCGTCGTGGTCTTTCAATCCCATTGAAGTCAGCTCATTCCCAAGTCTTCGGACAACCTTTATCAATCCCGAAACGATCTTCGATTTCGATGGTGATGTCGATGTAATCCAATCCCACTTCACTAAGCCCTCTGATGGAGCGTGCCTGACACTTTGTTGACCTTGCTGGTTCGATGAATTCGAGTTTGGGTCTGAAGGTAATCATTGTTGGATGATTCCGCATACGTGCCTTGAGATTCGGTCCATGGGCCGCCAGAGTAGGGGTGCTGTTTCCTCACAAGGAGCATTGTCATTAAAGGCCCAGGCTTGCGAATTGATATCGATGTCCGGCGCGTGTGGCGCTGTCCGGCGTGTGGACAAACGCAGAAATTGCCATCGAGTGCGACGTCGGCTCGCTGCGGTTGCTCGCGCGAGGGCGTGGCACTGCGACTCACCGAGGAGTCTCGCTCCCCGCGTTTGGGTCTGCGCGCGGAGATTCGATCCGTCATCGATCGCTTGATCGCGGGCGAGCAGTTCTCACGACTGACGGCGATGCCCGGATTACCGAGCGGCGATGATATTCCCTTCGGTAACGGAGCTGTCGCGAACGGGTCGTCCGAGGTCCGCACGTCGGACAGTCCGCAACGCGATCCAGAGAATGATCGCCCATTCGAACCACCTTCTGTCGACGTTCAGCCTGCGGAGGAAGCACCTCCCGCGCCCACGAGCGGTGAATCGGTCGCAACGCCGCCGGTGGCGGAGACTTTCGCGGACGACGCGACGGCACCGAACGGGTAGTCCGCATGGCCGAAACTGAGATCGTTATTCGTGGTGCCCGCGAGCACAACTTGCAGAGCGTCGATCTGCGGCTGCCGAAAAATAGGCTGATCGTGATGACGGGGGTCAGCGGGTCGGGCAAAAGCTCGCTGGCGTTCGACACGTTGTACGCCGAGGGGCAACGGCGGTACGTCGAGTCGCTCTCGTCGTACGCGCGGCAGTTTCTCGGTCAGATGTCCAAGCCGGATGTCGATTCCATCACGGGCCTCGCGCCGTCGATCTCGATCGAACAAAAATCGAACAGCCGCAACCCGCGATCGACGGTCGGCACCATCACCGAAATCTTCGACTACTTGCGAGTTTTGTTCGCTCGCGTCGGGCAGGGGCATTGCTCGAAATGCGGCCGGCCGATCACGGCGCAGTCAACCGAGCAGATCATCGACAGCATCGCGCTCTTG
>CAYSHJ010001053.1:0-7629 GCA_964430385.1 uncultured Planctomycetaceae bacterium | reverse complement strand
TGTCGCGGCCGAAGGTCATCGTTTCCGAGCGGTGCGTCCACGTTTGGAAGTCCGGTTGGCAGTTGTGGCTCGACCGGCGATTGATCAAGCGGACTGATCGGTTGATCGGAAACTCACAGGCGGTCGCTGAGTTTTATCGGCAGCTCGGTTACCCGTCTGCGCGGATTGCCGTAATCCCAAACGGCGTCGAGATTCCCGAACCGTTGCCGTTCGATCGAGACGCGGTGTTGCGCGAGTTTGACATTACGCCAGGGTCACCTGTGATCGGCTTCATCGGGCGGTTGGCAAAGCAAAAGCGAGTCGACGATTTGGTCTGGACGATGGCGTTGCTGATCGTCCTGCGGCCCGACGTTCATTTGCTGTTGATCGGCGATGGTCCCGAACGCGACAAGTTGACGAAGTTCGCTCGCGATATCAACGTCGACGACAGCGTTCGGTTCGCGGGGCATCGGTCCGACGCGGCGAAGCTGTTGCGGATCATGAACGTCTTTTGGTTGGCGAGCGATTTCGAGGGTCTTTCCAACAGCCTGATGGAAGCGATGGCGGCGGGAGTCCCAGTCGTCGCGTCAGACATCCCGCCGAACCGCGAGCTAGTGATGGATGGCGAAACGGGATTCTTAGTGAAGGTTGGCGACCGTGTCGGATTTCAGCAGTTCACCGAGCGACTCCTCGCCGATCATGACCTAGTCAAGCGTCTGAGTGACGCCGGCCGCGAACGAATGCGGCGGCACTTCAGCATCGATTCGATGGTTGCCGCGTACGCAAAGCTGTATCGTGAAGTCGCAGCGATCCAATGACGAATAGCGAATAACCAATGACAACGTCAGGAGACTTGGCATGAAAATGATGCAACGACTGAGCGGTGCTATCATCCATTGGTGATTCCTACCGGGCGCGACAAGCCGGGTTCCTACGGCATGACGATTGACAAAGACGGCCGGAGTGATTTACGGCTCGAAGGCGAAGTGACCCTTGCGGCCCTCGTTCTCACCCTACGAGCACGTGAGTTTTTCACGCCTCTGAGTTCATCGCGGCGGTTTCCTCGCCTTTGCACCACGTCAAACCTGAGTTTTCTCGACGTTTTCGAGTCGTGCAGACGCGCGTGAACCACCGACGCAAGGTTCGGTGGCGAAAAAATCACACGCCCTCCGCGTGGGAACAAGACGTCAGCAGCTACTTGGTCGCTTCCGCCGCGTTGGCCGGTGAACGTGTGGGCCGCACGGGATTTCGTTCGGGAGCATTGGCGTCTTCGTCGGCCTTGCGGAGTTCGATCAGGTCTTCGCGTTGTTCCTTGATCTTGTCGTTATTGAGGTGGCGTTCAATCAGCTCGGCGGATTCCTGGCAGAGTTTCGTGATTTTCTTTTCGTTGCCGCGGTCTTGGCGATCGAGAGCCGTTTTGAGCATGGCGACCCTGATCGCGTCGAGCAGCGTCAAGAAATGCTTCGCGGTCGGCATGCGATCGAGCTCAACGAGAGTCTCGTTGAATCGTGGCCAGTCGCTGGTCTTGGCCGCTCCTTTCGCACGTGCGATTAGCAACGCGCGCCGCGCCACCGAGTCGATCAGGTCGCTGCGGAGCAGTTCCAGCCGGCTTTCAACTTGCAGGCGCAGCGTGTCGTCCGGCAACTCGGCCGTCATCGAAGACGTGGTTCCGGGAATGTACGGGAACCGACCGAGCATGTTACCGCCACTGGAGACGTACATCCAAATCAACGGCGTGTTGGGATCTGCGGGCAGTATCACTCGTCCGCGACGATCGGTGACTAGTTCGGCCAGCTTGATCGATTTCTGCACCAACTGTGTTTCCTTGGGTTTCTCCGCCACGGGTGCTGTGGTCTCGGCCTGCTCGGTGCCATTCGTCGGATTAGCATTGGCTGGTTTGGCTTCATCCGATTGGTCAGGCGGAGGTGCCGGCACCCAGCGACGTTCAAACAAATTGACCTGATAGCCGATCAATGCCTTGGTCGGATTGTTGTGCGGTGTCAGTCGTAGCCGCGTCGAGGCGAACGTGGGCCTGAGACCGATGGCCCAACTTTCGGAGCGGCGCGTGTTGCGTCCCAGCGGAATCCGCAATCCCGTGTGAACCGTGCAGACGCCGTGGCTTCGATCGGACGACTCGGCCGACAAGTACGACCACGGCACGAGCTGAATCTGTTGCACTTCGCGCTGCTTGTTGAGGTATCGAAAGACCGGTTGCAGGAAGGTTCCCTTTGGCAATTGTTCGGCCGAGGGATCACCCGGTGGGAATTCGCCCGCGCGCAGGCGGACATTCGCTCGCGAGCCCTGGACGCTTTCGATCAGCACCAACGGACGGAACAGTTCGTGGATCAAGACTCCCAACTCGCTGACCACCGCGCGGCGGTCGGCGATCGCGCGCTCTTGCCGCGCGCTGCACGTTTGCGTCAGGCGATCCCATTCGAGGCCGGACAATCGCAGCAGTCCTGCCTCGACCGTGATCGACACGACGAACGTCTTGTCGAGCAGCGGATCGGCGAATTGCGTTTCCACCTGTGGCCACGTCAATCGCGACAGGCCATCGAGGTTCGCCGGAGCCAGCCAGCGATTCTCTTCGATCGTCGCCTGCCACATCTGTGCGTAGGTTCGATCCAACCAAACTGACAGCGCGGTCAAAACCTCTTGCCGGAATCGAGCCGTCAACGATGGGTGTTCGCCGAACGCCACGCTGACGCGCAGGCGATACGGTTGCAGTTCGATCGGGATCACCGGCTCGGCGGGCGGTGTTTTCGGTTTGTCGGCGGTGTTGGCGATCGCGGGTGGGGCTGGCTCGGGCGTCGGTTCCTCGGCGAGAAGGCATTGCAAATTGCAAATTGCGAATTGCAAATTGCAAATTGCCACGAGGCAAAGGCAGATCCACGATCTAGACCTCATACGGACAGGTCTGACACTAACCCGAAGCGTTAGCGAGGGCTGAGTACGTCTGACCTCGCTTACGCTTCGGGTTTGTGAAAAGCGTCCTCCAAACGTGTTAGACGCCGCGGTGCGAGGTATACCAGTTCTGAATTTGCAATTTGCAATTTGCAATTTGCAATTTGCAATTTCCATGTTTCGCCTCACGTTCAATCCGTCGGGTACCAAGGCTCGGAAATCCAGAACTCCAGATCTTGGTAAGGGTGCAGCGGGAGATCGGGGATGCCGCGTATCGTTTTGCGGAAAACCAAGGCGTCGTCCACCTCCCACAGCGGAATGAGTTGCACTGTGTCGGCCAGTTGGCGATGCAGTTCGTGCAAGGTCTGCACAGTGGTGGTCCAGTCGGCGGTGCGATCGAGGTCGATCAACCCCTGTCGCAGCCAATCCGGCAAGTAGCGGACGCTCTGCACGCTGGCAACGGTGTCGAGCGACAGTAACGGCCACAGTTCCATCATCGGTTCGGTCATGCGCACAGTGCGATATGCCAAATCCCAGGGCGCGTCGTTCTGGGCGGGTTGAGTTTTTTCATTGGCCGCACCCGGTGCCGTGACGACATCTTGTCCGGAGGCGGCTGGAAGTCGATCAGCCGGAATAAGTTCAACGGCGTCGCGCGGACGTTCCGCCGGTTGAACAACGGCCAGCGTGATCAGTTCCACTTTAATGATCCGTTTCCATTCTTCGATCAATCGTTTGGCGGCGGCTTGTGCGACCGGTTCGGGTTCGCAAATCATCCGCAGCGTCGGCAACTGGCCGCCGAGTCCCTTCCTGGCTGCCGTTGCCAAAGCAAAGGCGAGCGCCGCGTCCGCCTCGCGCGGCGACACGAGCGGTCCGTAGGCCGAGAGGTTCGTCGCGTAGGGCGCGGTGACGACATGGCCGCGATCAGGCTGGCTTTTCTTGAACAGCGATTGCAGTGCCTTGCGGTACTCGGCGTCGTTACTGAGTTGCGTGAACTGCCGCGATTCTGCGTCGGTGATCGACAGTCCGTTCCACACCAACTCAGCTTTGGGTTCGTCGTACGTCAGGCCAGTGTCCGGAGGCAGCTTGGCGGGCACGTTGGCTTTCTTCAGCGGTTCGCGCAACGTGCGAACAGTGAGGTCGCGGAGCACGATCTCGCGCAGCACTTGCGAGCGATCCAAGCTGTACAGCATTGCTCGTCGCAACTCCGCGCTCCGCAGCGGGCGGCTTTGAGGGTGAAACTGAATCAGGTGCGTTTGCGGCACGGCGTACTTCCGCACGAAGAACCGGCCGTCCTTGGTCAACTTGTCGAGTTGCCAGACGGGCGCGTTAGGCAGCATCGAGACTTCGCCGCGGAGCAAGCCTTGCACGGCCTTCTCGGGACTGTCGTAGGCGATCTCGTCAATCTCCGCGACGTGGCGTTGCAGCACCTTGTCGGGTTCGAGATATGTCCGTCGCAACGTCGTCGTGCGCCCTTCTTGCGAGAGCACTCGGAAGCGTTGATCGAGTTCCTGACTCGAAACCTCATCCGTGCCGAGTGGGAAATTGAAGAGAGCTTCGGTACGGACTGGGATCCGCGAAAACCTCACGGAGAACTCGCTCGGCCCGCGTACGGCGATGCCGTCGATGAAGCTGGCCAAGCGTTCATCGTAGCGCGGCGACTCGGGTTGCAGGCGTTCCAGTAGCGCCGAGACCGCCGCCGATGCCGTGACGATCGGCGATGATTCCCAGGTGGATCGGCTGGACCGCAACGTGAACACGGCTTGTCGGCCCAAGTCCGTTGGCTCCCAACTTTCCAGAAAGCGCGAGCGATATCGGGCGCCGCCGTCGATGCGGGCCGGCTCGAACAACGGTAGCCGCGTCAATCGTTCGCGACGCCGATCGGCTTCGGTCGCAAACGGAAAACTCGCGGGCACCACGAGCGGCACGCCGACTTTCAAGGTCGGCCAGCGCGAACAAAATTGCCGATGGGCGTTCTTCAAACTGGGAGTCGCCGGCCAGACCAACGCGGCTTGTTCGGCCAGGTTCATCGCACGCTGGTGCTGTCCGGCCGCCGAGGCTTGCGCCGCCTCGCCCAGCAATTGGTTGGTTTCCGCCGTCAGTCGCTCTTTCCACGCGGCTGCATTTGGATGCTCGGGCTCCAAACGCAGCAGCCGCGCGAGGTGATACCGGGCCTGCCGAAAGTCACGAGCTTTCACGGCCGGTTCGATGAGCGCGTCGATGACCTTGCCGAGTTCCGCCTGACACTTTGCGAGGTCAATCCCCATCGTTTGGTAGCGCAGCGATTTGTCCATCGAGTTGATCGCCGCTTTCACGCGCTTGTGCATCTGCTCGAGAAGCACAAAGGCCGGTTCGGTATCACCGCGAGCAAACTTGCTCTGCGCGTCGATCAGCAAGAACCGATTCAGCCGTTCGTCGTAGCCCGGCCAGCCAGGATGCCGGCGGTCCAAAGCCAGCAGCAGTTCGTAGGCGTCTTCCAGTTCGCGCGCCTCCAGCAGCAGATCAACCCGCTTCAGCATCAAGTCTTCGTGGTAGATGATCTCGTGGACTAATTTCTCGACATTCAGTCGATACGACGAGTCGTCCTGCTCCTCCGAGACCTTGGTGCTGTCAGGCAGTTCGACTTCGATCGACTCGAACTTCTCGCGTTGCTTGCGAGCTTCGTCGAACGCTTGCTTGCTCCGCTCGCGGAATTGGTCGGCCGATTCATTCGGCAAGCGTTTCAACGTCGGCGGTTTGAGAAATTCCTCCCGTTTGTCTTTCAGAATTTGCAGCGTGCGCGGTCGTGGCTGCACCGGCTTCACGATCAAGACCTCATCGCTCTTTTGCAGCACGATCCAGTCGAATGGCGGTTTCGTGAGCAAGTCGGCTTTCGACGGCAGGTTCTTCAGCAGCTCCTCCTTCTTGGGCAGTGGAGCCTCATCCGACGGCTCGGTCTTCGGCGCGTCGGTCTTTGGACTGTCCTCCTTCGGCGGCGGATCAGGTTGCGTTGCTGCGTTTTGATCATTGAGTTTGGACGTTCCCGCGTTCTGCGCGAAGCCGCCCTGAGCCGTGATGAATCCCACTACCAGCGCGATCAGCAGCCGTTCATATCCAACCGCGATTGTCGAGAGAGTTTGTCGCGAACCACTCATGTCATGTCCTCCCGCCTGAAGAGCACGTTCCGGGTACAGAGCTTACGCACTGTGCGAACCAAACGAAACTGTTGCGCAGCGGTCTGCCCACCAAACTCGCTCAAGCGCTCAATTCTTCGTTCCGCAGCCCTTGCCAAGCGAGCGTCCGTCGTGTGTCCTTCCGTCTTCAAACCTCAAGATTCTCCACGGCAAACTAAGGGCTGACACCCTGCAAGTTCACTTGCTACCCCAACTCGCTGGCGAGGAATCGTTGCGTGGCGGCGTCGCCGTCGTGATCGACGTGTTGCGAGCTAGTACGACGATCACGCAAGCCCTCGCCGGCGGAGCGACCGCTGTCGTGCCGTGCCAAACCGTGCTGGAGGCTCACGCCGTCGCCGCCGAGATTGCGGGATTCAAGCTCTCGTCGCCCGACGGGACAGTTCCCGAAGACGTGCGTGCGAAAGCCGGCTTGATCTTGGGAGGCGAACGGCACGGCAGGCTGATCCCCGGCTTTGATCTCGACAACTCGCCGATGAAGTACGCCCCGAGTGTGGTTGTCGGCAAGACCGTGATCTTCACAACCACGAACGGCACGCAGGCTCTGCGGCATTGCCGTTTGGCCGAGCGAGTGCTCATCGGTTGTTTCAACAATTTGCACGCGGTCATCGCGCTGCTGGCTGACGAAAGCGAAAAGCGTCCGATTCACCTCGTCTGTGCCGGCACCGACGCAACGATCTCGACGGAAGACTGTCTTTGTGCCGGAGCGATCGCCACTGGTGTCTGGATGGCTCGGAACTGGCCCAAGTGGCTCGGCGACGAGCTGCGGTTGGTGATGGACCTGTTCACTTGCCGCTGTCAGCCGAAACGCGAACTCCTGCAAGTGCTGCGTGAAAGCGCAGGCGGCCGCAACTTGATCGCGCTCGGCCTCGACGCCGACATTGACCGCGCGGTCTTGTGGGACTTGTTCAAGATCGTTCCGGAGTTCGACTCCGTCACTCGCCGCATCCGCCCGGCCGCCGGAGTCCCCAATGACCCGAAACACTGGCTGATGGCTCCCCGCGAATAATCGGTCTTGCATTCGTGGCCGCAAGCTGCCAGCTTGCTGGCTTTTCGTCGCCGTCGGCGAAGTTACTCGCGGTCAAGGACAGCTTCATTTGCACTTCCACAAGCTGGCAGCTTGTGGCTACGGAATCGCATTATGCCCAAGTCGATGGATCAGATCGTTTCGCTGTGCAAGCGTCGCGGGTTCCTGTTTCAGTCGTCGGAGATTTACGGCGGCTTGAACGGCTTCTGGGATTACGGGCCGCTGGGCGTCGAGCTGAAACGCAACGTCCGCGCCGCGTGGTGGAGCGACATGATCACCAACCACGACGAATTCAGCGTCCCGCCCGGCGCCCCGCACGAGTTCCAAATGACGGGCGTCGAAACGTCGATCATCATGCACCCGCAGGTCTGGAAGTGCTCCGGACATTTTGATCTGTTCTGCGACATGAAAGTGGACTGTCAAACGTGTCAGGGGAGGTTCCGAGCCGACCATATCAAGTCCAGCCAGTGTCCGCAGAAGCCAAGTAGGTGCCCCGGCGAACATGACGCCTGTCGGCTCACGGAGCCGCGTCAATTCAATTTGATGTTCGAG
>CAYSHJ010001052.1:0-1816 GCA_964430385.1 uncultured Planctomycetaceae bacterium | reverse complement strand
GCGCCGCTCGTCGTGCCGTCGCTGAACCCACCGGCTACGCCCGCGACCGCGCGAGCGTTGTTGGTGATCGCCGCCACGGTTCCGGCCACGTGCGTTCCGTGACCCTCCCCGTCGTTGGGGTTGTTGTCAGCGGTGGAGCAGTCCACGTCCAGGCACTTGCATCCCGCGGCGCTCGACGACGAAACGAAGTCAAACCCGATCGTGTCGTCGATACGCCCGTTCGCGTCATCATCCACGCCGTTGCCCGGAATCTCGCCGCCGTTGACCCAGATGTTCCCGTTGGTCTGCGGATTCCCCGGGCCCCATTGGGCGTTGGGTCCGCCCAGGTCGGTGTGGAAGTATTTCACGCCCGTATCCAGCACGCCCACCACCACGCTCGCGTTGCCCGTTACCGTATTCCATGCGAGATCGGCGTCAACGCCGAACGTATCCCAATAGTGCCATTGAGGATACGGAAAAGTCGCCGGAGGGTTCATGTAGTACGTATCGTTCGGCGTCGCGTAGATCGGGTGGACGCCGATCGCCTCCACATGATCCACCGACGGATGCCGTCCAAAGGCCGTCATCGCCCGCTCAAGTTGGAAACCCGGCGCGATCTTGACCGTGTAGTATCCGGTCAAGTCGTGAAAGACCGAGCCGGCGAGTTCGGGCTGCGCGTCTGCGAACTGCCGCTCAAAACGCGTAACGCCGTTCTGCGTCAACACACTCTGCAACGAGCGGTGGCTCACCACCGGCGCCCCGTTCCGATCGGACGACACGCCGATCGTCGAGCGGACATCCGCCTTCAGCACGACGATGAATTCGTCCGCCACGTAGCTCTCGGGAAAGTTCACGCCGTTGACCCCCTTGACGACCATCACGTCTTCCACGTCAAAAGCATCTGACGTGGGCAGGTTTGGCGGGGCGGCTTGGCTCGAAACCGCAAACGACCAGAGCGCGATCGGCGCTGCTCCCATCACCACTCGACACATTTTCCTCATTCTTGGACTCCTCATGAAACGTTTTTTCCCAATGCCCCACCGTCATGCGGGTGCGTACCCGCACGGCAATGGACGCGACCACGAAGGTTTACCACGGCCCTGCACCTAAGGCTTAGATTTTCCGTTCCCGACGAAGGCATTGCAAGAAAAAAATATATTTTTGCAAATGCAGCAAACCGGAAATCTAGGAGAACAGGGAGCTATTGGCTGAAGTTGGGCGTCAAAAGATCGATGTTTACGGGTTCTGAGACAGGACCCGCCTCCCGCGACCTGCGTTTGGAGCACTGGCTTCCGTAGGCGGCGCGTTCCGAGTACCCACGATGAGGATGACCGAAAACCACGCCAGCAGAAGCGTGGTCACGTCCATCGATGCCCCCGCGATCAACATTGGAATGCCCTCGCACGTAGCTGCCGCAAGTGTCACCGCCCCAAGCGTCCACCAGCCGGCGCGAACGGTTCTAGATCGTTGCAGTAGAATATGGAGGGTTAACGCCAACGTCCCGAAGGTCAGCAGCGTCGAAAGGATATCCGCTGCCGCCGTGAGGAACGGTTGTCGCCATAAAGCCACAAACGGTAACCACTGTACAGCCCAGTCGTGTTTGCTGGAGAACAATCCCTCTTGCAGAATCACGCAAGGAGCGATCAGCAGGCCGACCTGATACACCGCAAGGATCGCGACGATCCCGGTCGGGAGGGCCAGGCTCGGCTTGCGGCGCCAGGCGGACCCGGACAGGGAGTCGATCAAGAACAGTGCGCACCAGGCGCCGAACGCCACGCCGAAACTTCGGATCAGCACGGTCGCAGAGTCGAAAGTGTGCGACTGCGTGAAAAGTTGC
>CAYSHJ010001051.1:0-9343 GCA_964430385.1 uncultured Planctomycetaceae bacterium | reverse complement strand
CACATCCGCGGCGCGCTGGATCAAGTTCGTCGACAAACCATTCGCGATGCTGGCCAGCGTCCCCATCGAGCAGGGGCAAATCACCATGCCGCCCGTCAAGAACGAACCGCTGGCGATGCCGGCGTTGAAATCTTGGTAGTGATGATACATCAACTGGCCCGGCGGATCATCGTCGTACATCGAACTGATCGCGGCGCCGGACTCCGGCAGCAGCAGGCTGTCTCCACTGAGCACCGAGTCACTGACCAGCAAGCGTTGCGGATCGAAGTTGTGCAGCTCGACGCGTATGCCCAGTTCGTGGCTGAGCACTTCCACCGCTGATTTGCTGACCGTCACATGCACTCGCCGGCCCGAGTTGACGAGCACTTGCAAGAGCCTCACCGCATAAGCCGCTCCGCTGGCCCCCGTGATGGCGACGATCAGGTCGCCGGAATTCGGTTCAATGTTTGTCGTCATGGTGTCTGTCCTGTGACGTCGGCTTCTGCCCGATATAGATCGTCGCGATGCCAAACGTCAGCGGCTTCCAAAGGACTCGTTCCAATCCCACTCGCCGCATCAACTCGGCCAGAACCTCGCCTTGAGGGAATTCGGAGACCGACGCCGGCAGATAGTTGTAGGCCGCTTGCTGGTTGCGAGCGAGCAACTGTCCAATCAGCGGCAGCACGTTGCGGAAGTACCACAGATAAAATGCTCGAAAGAGTCGGTTTGTCGGCGTCGAGAATTCGAGCACGACGACTTTCCCGTCCGGGCGACAGACACGCGCCATCTCGCTGAGACCGACCTCGGTCCGCGTGACGTTTCGCAAGCCGAACGCCACCGACACGATTTGAAATTGGTTGTCGTCAAACGGCAGGTGTTGAGTGTCAGCCTCGACGAACCGCATGCGGTTCAAGTTCACGCCGCCCGCCACGCGAGTCCATTTCTCACGCGCGAGCGCGAGCATCTCGTGAGTGAAGTCGGAACCAACGACTGACACGCGCCCTTGGCCGGCTCGCCAATAAGCCAGGGCGAGATCCCCCGTCCCCGTGCAGACATCCAGCACGGGAGCGTCACTCGTCGGCCGAGCCAAACGAACGGTGCGCCACCGCCAATACAAGTCGGCACCGCCGGAAAGCAGGTGATTGAGTAAGTCGTATCGCGCCGAGATCTCGCCGAACATCCGACGAATCCGGCTCTCCGACTTGTCGACCATCATGTCTCAGATTTCCGATTTCAGATTCCCGATTTCAAATTTCAAATTTCAAATTTCAAATTTCAGATTTCAGATTTGAGATTTCAGATTTCAGATTTGAGATTTGAGACCGCGGATGGCGGCGATGATTCACCGCTCCCCGCTCTGCCACGCTTCCAATCCGTATTCACTCCATCGCCGCTTCAGTTGTTCGTTGATTTCAGCGGTCCAGCGCAGCGGCTCGCCGGGTCCGGACAAGATTGCTTCACGAGGGCGTTTACGAGTCGCGTCAATTCCCATTTTCCGTCCAACGCCACGAATCTCCGCCGCGTGATCGAGCGGATCGGCGGGACCATCCCACATGATCAAGTCGCGTGCGAGATCGGCGTGGTCTGCAACACTCGCCCACACGGCGTTCTCGTTTTGCACGTCGACGTCATCATCCACGACAATCAGCAACTTCGCGTTGGCGACGCGTGGCAAGCTCCACAAAGCGTGCATGACTTTTCGCGACTGCTGGGCGTACGTTTTGCGAATGCTGGCGAACGCGAAGTGCCGACACGCGCCGGAAAACGGGAACCGCCAGTCGCGCAGCTCGGGAATCCATAATCGTGCCAACGGCAGCAACAGCCGCTCGCACGCACGGTCCAACCAGTGACTTTCCGCGGGAGCTGTTCCCGGCACCATCGCGGGAAACACGGGATTGGCTCGATGCGTGATGGCCGTGACTCGAAGCAAAGGCCACGCTTCGCTGCCGACGAAGAAACCTGTCTCTCGCGCCATCGGTTCCGCTTGATCGAACGCCGTTTGTGGATCGATCAAGCCTTCGATCACGATCTCTGCCGATGCGGGAACCTCCAGCGGCACCGAACGCGCGGGCACGACCTCGACGGAGCGATTTCGCAAAAAACCCGCGAAGGTCAGCCCATCCGTACGCGGTGGCAACGGAGCCCAGGCCGCGATCGACATCACCGGATCGCCACCGAGAACTACGGCCACCGGCATTTGCTGGGCGCGAGTACCATACTCCGTCAGCAGCGACCAAAGTTCAAGCTGCTCATGTCCGTGAATGAGCAGTCCCTCGCGGCCACGCACCTCCAATGGCACGACACACACGTGTCGGCGGTCGGTGCCGCGCGGTGGCGTTGTGGCGTTATGAGTATTGGGGGCTGAGGCGACCTCCGCCGTGTCAATTAGAGGCGGTCGCGTGTGCAATTGTCCCCACGTGATGACCGGCGCGGGGTCTCCGGGCCACATCGTGAGCACGGGAAGTTCGGCCAAGTTCACATCGCGGCCGAGCTTCACGACCTGCTGACAGACGCCCGACTTCACCAGCGTCGGGGGCCACTGAGCAAGCTCAGCCAGTCGTGGCAAAAGTTTCCAGGTGTCGAGCCATCCGCGCGGCAAGGCGGTCGTCAGCCATTCGTCGATGCGACGCGACAGGCCATCGAGCGACGGCACTGCGAACGCCGAACTAATCCGCCGCGGACTGCCCAACAGGTTCGTGATGACGGGCATCGAGTGACCGCGCACGCGATCGAAGAGCAACGCCGGGCCGCCGTGTTCGGATTGTCGCACTCGGTCGGTGATCGCGGCGATCTCGAAAACCGGATCAACCTCGGCCGACACGCGTACCAGCTCGCGCAGGTCGTGCCACTGTGCCAGGTAATCCGCCAGATGCTCGGCCATCGTCTCTCACCCACGTGTGTGTGCTGCGTGTGGGCAGAGTTCTATTGGCTTTACCGCGGAAAATGAACCTCGCGACGATCACTCCTGTTCCAAGCGAGCCTTCAGTTCATCGCGCTCTCTGCGAGTGACTTCCAGATCAAACATCAGGTACTTGATGTCGAGCCGAAGTTGAGAAAGAGCTTCTTGAACGAGCGCCAGGATTCGGCGACGACGTCGCACGGATTCCACGACTCGGCTGTAGGAAGTCTCCAAATCCGTTTGGAGCGGCGCCGGCAGTGCGGCGATGCTTTGAGCGAGCTCGACAAGTTCACGAGGCAATTCGCTCTCCCCCGTGTCTGGAAACCGTGGCTTGATGGACATTTCTGCAGTAACTCCTGGAGTGCCTCTGTCGCCAACATGATCAGATTCTGTGCCAGCGGCGAAGAATTCTCAAGCATACAGGCCGAACCCACTGGCCGGACGGGTGTTGCGATTTCAGATCGAACTCGCGGCCGGTTGTGTCGATCGCATGGAAGATAACGGACCTCGTCTTGGCCTGCTTCGCAACTGCCAGTACAGTCCGCCAGTTACAGCGACACGTCCGCTCTCAGCGGCCGTTCCGGGCGTTCACAGTGATGGCAACATCGCAACACGTCCTTGTTTCAAAAACGAAACGAACTCGGGACGGGAAGTCCCGCAAGTGCGGCCGCGCAAAACCTCATGGACGAGTTAACGACACAGCACTGCTCGTGGCGCGGTCGCTGCGGACCATTCTGGTGGCCGCGAGTCGGCTTATCCGAAATTGCGCGCCGTCTTGGAGTTTCGCTGACAGTCTGTTTCACACTAGCCCGACGCGCAAGCGAGGGAGCCGTGTTGCCTGTCCCTCGCTTGCGCGTCGGGCTAGTGTGGATTGGTGCGCAATTGGAGCAATTCTGCCTGTTCGTGGCCGTCGTTTTCGGGTTCGCGCTCATCGGCCGCGCCGACGATCACGTCGATGGCTTTGACGACTCGCAGCCGACGTGGAGGGTCCGAGTCTCCGAAGGTGCCATCGACCGAGTCGACCAACGTCGCGTGACAGACGGTTCGTATCGCGGCGAGGCGGCCGAGTATTTTGCCTTTCATGTGTCTGGTGGTCCGACGACGGTGGTGCTTGATCACAAGCTCCCGTCCGCGCGAGTCATCGACGATCTGAAGTTGCGGCTGATGCTGAGGTCCAACGCCAACGGTGCAACCATCGGATTGAGAGTCGTCTTTCCGAAGCAGAATGACCCACGCACTCGCACGGAACAGCCGCTGAAGATCCTGCTGCACGGTGATGCGTACACGAAAGCTCCGCAATGGCAGGCGCTGGAAGCGACGACCACGGACAGGCAGTTGCAGGAACAAATCCGGCTGCTGCGCGCGAAACTCCGTCCCATGCCGATTGACGTGCGCGACCCGATCGTCGACCGCGTTGTCGTCGAGTTGACGCTTGATTCTGGCACGACCGAAGTGTTCCTCGATGAACTGCGACTCGGTCCCGTCATCGAGCCTGTGGCTCTGACGAAAGTGCAGCCGATCCAGTTTTCGGAGGACTCAACACCGTGGCCGGTGACGTTTCAGTTGGACCGGTTGTCAATCGGCGGTCGGCCGTTCTTTCCGCGGATGTTGCCGTATCACAACGAGCGGATCGACTCGTTGCGCGACGCGGGGCTGAACGTGGTTTGGATTCCGGACGTGAACGACGTGTCATTGCAGCAGGCGTTGCGCGAGCAAGGCCTGTGGGCGACGGCGATGCCACCCAAAGCCACGTCATCCACCGGCGAAGCGCTGAGCGGCGAGGCGGCCAGCTTGGTGTCGTTTTCACGCGACTGGGACAATATCTTGGCGTGGAACCTGGGTGTCGCGATGTCCGGCGATGTGCGGCGCGACGTGCTGCCGTGGTTGTCACAAGTGCAGAGCGCCGACCGTGACCGACATCGGCCGATCATGGCCGACGTGACCGGCGGCGAACGCATCTATTCGCGTCATGTTTCCATGATCGGCAGCAGCCGGCACGTGTTGAACTCCGGCTTGTCGTTCAAAGCGTATCGCGATTCGCTCGATCAACGCCGCAAGCTGGCGCGGCCGGGCAGCTTCTTGTTCACCTGGATACCAACCGAAGCGCTTCCGGACATTGAGCGACAGCGGCAAGCGGCCGGGCGGATTCCGATGATTGTCGAACCGGAGCAACTGCGATTGCTGGTGTACTCGGCAATCGCGTCGGGCTGTCGCGGCTTGGGCTATTCGCTCAGCGAGTCGTTGGAGTCGAAATCTCCGGGCGCCGACGAGCGACGGCTGGCGATCGCTCAATTAAATCTGGAGATCGAACTGCTGGAGGACTTCCTCGCGGCGGGGACGTTGATCGAGCATCGGCCGTTCGAGATCAGCGCTCCGCCCGGTCCGGTGCTGGGCATTCACCATGTTTCATTCGGCAACTCGGCAGTCTCGCGCGCGGATAAAGACGCTCGATCAGCCGCGAGTAAATCGGCGCTGCGACGAGAGGCGCGCTTGCGAAGCGAACTGGAAGCGGCCGTCTTTCGCACCGACAAGGCCGTGCTCTTGCTGCCGATCTGGTACGAGCACGATGCCCAATTCGTTCCCGGACAGCTTGCCGCGCCGGGAGCGACGATCGATGTTGCCAGCGTGGCGGACACGGCGTCGGCATGGGAGATCACGACCACGCGCGTGGCGAGCATTCCCAGCGAACCTGTTCCCGGCGGGCGACGAATCAAGCTGCCGTCATTTGATCAAACGGCGGCGATTGTCGTCACCTCCGATCCGCAGTTGATCGTTCAGTTGAAACGCAAGGTGGAATCCATACAGGCCACGAGCGCTCGACATTGGATCGATCTCGCGAAGGCGAAGTTAAATCGCGTCCGCATCGCCGACGATGAGCTGACAAAGCTGGGCGTCGGTCAGCCAGACGCTCCACAGTTGTTAGCGAAAGCTCACGTGTTGTTGCGGCAGGCGGAAAACATTTTCCCCGGCGAGGCGCTCGATCGCGCGGTCGCTCAGGTGCGTAAGTCCGGTCAGAAGGCTAGCTCGAACACGCCAGACGTCGTGCTGCTCAAACGGAACTTTGACGAAGCCGCACGGCTCAGCCAAGCCAGTTTGCAAGCTCTGCGCATCTTGCAGAAAGCACATTGGGAAACCGCGACGCAGCGGCTGGCGTCGCCGGTCGGCAGTCCGCACACGTTGTGTTTTCAAACGTTGCCCGATCATTGGAGACTGCTCGCGAAGCTCGGCAAGTCGGCCACGCGCGCGTCGGATAATCTGCTGCCCAGCGGCGACTTTGAAGTGCTCGACTTCCCCACGCTGACGCGATCCGGCTGGCAATGTTTGACCAACGAGCCAGCCGGCATTCGTGCCGCCCCGCAAGTTTTGACGGCGTCAGGCCGCGCCGGTCGCTGCTTGCGATTAGTCGCTGCGCCCGAGACGAATACCGATCCACCCAGCGTGGTCGAAACGCCGCCGATCACGATTGTCTCGCCCGCAGTGCCGGTGCGAGCCGGTCAAGTCTTACACGTCAGCGGTTGGGTGCGAGTCGGCTCCGCCATCGCCGGCAGCGTCGACGGCGTAACGCTGCGAGACAATCTCACCGGCATGACGGGAGCTTGGCACTGGCACGAAAGGCGCGAATGGCAACGAGTCGAAATGCTGCGCGAAGCGTATCAAGACGGCGACTTCTCGCTCACAATCGCGCTGCACGGCCTCGGCGATGTGCAATTCGACGACCTGCAAATCATCGCACATAACGTGCCTGAAACCGCTTCGTTGGCGTCGAAGCTCGATCCCGCGACCGACAAACCCGCGCGGCAAGGTCGCTTCGAATTCCTGCAGCACCTGCCGCGATTCCCGCAACGCACGCCGAAGTAATCTCGTGCTGCTCGCTCAGCACGCCGTTTTGTCCGCGTCCGGCTCGTTCTGGACGTCTTGGCTGTTGAAGCGAACCTCGAAGACCGTCGTGCAACCGAGGCCTTTCGGGCCGTAACCCTTGCGGAAGTGAACGCGCCAGATGAGCTCGCCATTGAGTTTCTCGAGGTCGTTCTCGCTCGTCGGCACGAAGTACTCGCAGGATTCGCCCGGCTGAAGTGCTTTGTCGAGCGACAAACCCACGACGTCCCACTCGCCTTTGGCCACATGTTCGTAGACGAGCACCTTCCGTTTGTTGTTGGCCTTGTCGCTCGCGAGGCACACAAATTGATTGGCTCGCCACGAGAATCGGTCCTTGCCGTCGCGAGCAAAGAGCAGACGAGCATCCAGTGGAGCAATCTGTTGGTCTTTGGAAACGTTCTCGAACCGCAGCCACAACTTCAGCACGGGCGAAGTCGGAAAACGACTCTTCTGGCGATCCTTGAAATGCACGAAGCGAATCGGCCCGCGCGTCACTTTGAGCACCGACACCTTGATGTTGCCGAACCGCCGCGAAGCACCGAGGGGCAGTTCGTGACCAGCGGGCATCTCGGCCTTTTCGGGCACCAGCAAAAAGCTGATTTGGTTGCCTTTCTTCGTTGGCGGTTCGAGGTCCGGCAAGCTCTCGAGCCCCGATTCTTGCGGTGTCATCAGGCGATATAACAGCCAGATGAAACCGAGCGTCAACGCGCTGGCATAACTGAGCAACATCATCAATGCCGTCTTCGACACCGACACATGATCTTTGCTCGCCAGTTTCGCGCTCGTCGCGGCGGCAAATGTGAGCACGTCGGCCGTGGTAACGGTGGCAGTGTCGACGTGCGATGTTTCTGCATGCCCCAAGATTCCAGAGACACTCATTGGCGCGGAGCGCGCGTCGACGGCGACGCGACTCTCAGGAATCGAGGGCGTAACTTCCGTTACGGCGGCTGGCGCGGCGGAGGCTTCGGTCGGCGCTGCGGTGATCTCCGGCAGCGAGACCGGCTCCGACGACGGACTTGACGACGCCAATAACCCCGAAAGCGAGAAGCCACCTCCCGCCGGCAGTGCCGGTTCGGAAGTTTCTGATTCGGAACTCGGAGCACTCACCGTCGTGGCCGAATGCGACACGAGGCCCGGTTGTTCAACCGTGCCCAGCGGTTCTGCGGCTCTGGTCGCGAGCATCTCCGGCTCAGCGCTGATCGGTACGCCGAAGAACGGAAGCTGATCGGCTCTCGGCGGCGCCGCGGCGGGAGATATCGCCTCTGGCAACGCCAGTGCCGGTGTGTTCATTTCGGGCGGCGACGGGCTCGGCGCGGGAATCGCCTGAACCGGTGCCGGAGCGGGCTGCGGAATCGGAGCCGGTGACACTGGCGTCGGCGCGATAGGGACCGGAGTCACGGGCGCAGGAATGCCGAGGTGAGCCCCACAATGCGGGCAGGCCACCACGACTCCGAATTGCTCAACCAACAAATTGCCGCGGCACTGGCCGCAGATCATTTCGAACGACATGCCATCCCCGAACGTCACCTCGCGCCGTTTCCGAGCGCCAGCGTTCCGATGAAGCTGCGGAAAAACGACGTATTGAACAGAATCTAAGCCAAATCCACCGCACGTGGCGGTCCCGCAAGAGCCGACCAATCTAATGCGACCGGCTCTGCAAAGCGACCGACCCAACCGAGCGCGTTGTGCCGGCGAATGCCCAAGATCGCGACCGGACAACGCGCGGCGACTTCTTGAACATTCGATGTGGCCGACGGATCGTCAACGGCCGCCGAACTCGGCTCGTTGAAGATGATCCCGGCAACTTGCAAGCCACATTGCCGAGCGACTTCCACCGTCAGCAATGTGTGATTGATGGTGCCTAGCCCTAACCGAGCGACCACGATCAACGGCAACTCAATCCGCTTCGCGAGATCCGCCATCGTCTCGGTGTCGGTCAACGGACAGAGCAGTCCGCCGGCTCCTTCGACGACGACAATCTCGCATCGCGAGGACCACCAATCGAAGCCGCGCTGCAGTTGTGTCACGTCGACCGTGCGACCTTCTTGCCGCGCCGCGATCGGAGGCGCCAGCGGCGCGACGAACCGCTGCGGCGAGATGCAATCATCCGAAATGTCGCTGTCGAGTGCTCGCCGTAAGGCTTCGACGTCGTCCCAAACGGGTCGACCATTTTGGCCACTGACGGCTCCGCTGCAAACCGGTTTGTACGCGCCGACGCAATGCCCGGCCGCGCGCAAATCTCGAACGATCGCGCAGGCGACGTGCGTCTTGCCGACGCCCGTGTCCGTTCCGGTGATGAAGAGGCCTCGCATGCGTTCTCGTGGAATGGATGGTCAACCCGTCCGCGCGGCCGGATTCACAATCCGACGGACGTTTGCTCAAAGTCAGCGGACGAAGACCTCGGCCTTGTCAAGCGTCACACCGGTGCGGTCTTTGTTCGAGAGCGTCGGGTCGCCGACAAGCGGCCATTCGATGCCGATTTGCGGGTCGCTCCAAAGCAACGAACGTTCATGCTCCGGAAAGTAGTAGTCGCTGCATTTGTAGGCGAAGTCGGCGGTCTCGCTGAGCACATAAAAACCGTGAGCACAA
>CAYSHJ010001050.1:0-9502 GCA_964430385.1 uncultured Planctomycetaceae bacterium | reverse complement strand
CGACGTCACCTCGATGTTCTCCTGCGTGGCGATCTTGTCGAGGATGAAGTGTTCCTTCATCGCCTTGCGCGTGATCGACACTTGGTGTTGACGCAATTCATTCTCGCGGGCCTTGATTTCTTGAGTCGTATAACCCGCCTGCTGCATCTCGAGGACTTCGCGATACATCGCGTTCTCGACTTGCTTGAGCACCAAATCTTCGGGCAGTTCCCACGTCGCGGAGGCGGTGATCTTGTCGAGCACTTGCCGTCTCACGGCTTGCCGCTGGTCGTACTGCACCTGCCGCTGCAAGGCCTGCTCGACTTCGATCCGCAGTTCATCGAGCGTTTCGACACCCAGTCGTTGGAACAACGCGCGGTTCAGTTCGGGCAACTTCACGTGAGCGACTTCCAAGATCTGGAATTGGACATGCACTTTTTCGCCCCGCATGGCCAAGTCTTCGGCTTCGCGAGAAATCGTGATCGTCGTCTCGCGCGAGTCGCCCGTTTTCGCCCCGGTCAGCAGCTTGTCGAAGTCGGCAATCTCGCCGTCCTCAAATCGGAGCACGGGACGGACGCGAACGGACAGGTTTTCATCTTCGCGCAGCACCGTTCCCTTGTACGTGAAAGTCGCCGCCAGACGCACGAAGTCACTCGGCTCGATCACTTCGTCCGAGGGGACGTGTTCGGCGTACTGTTCCAAGTATCGCTGTTGGCCCTCGACGATATCGGAGTCCGTGATCTCGCGGACCGGACGCTGAATTTTGATTTGGCCATAAGCCGGCATGTCGAAGTTCGGCCGGACCTCGACCTCAAACTCGTACTCGAAGTCGCCCGCCTCCGGAATGGTCAGGTTCTCGACATCCAAATCCGGCTCGTTGATTGGCTCGATCTTGGTGTCCTGCGACAGTTGTTCAAGACTGCCGATCAAGACCTTCTGCTTCAGTTCGTCCGCCAGTTCGCGCGCGAATCGTTTGGCAACGATCTCTTTGGGAGCCTTGCCCAATCGGAAGCCCGGCACGGCCGCTCGGTCCTTCATCTGGTCCAACACAATGCCACGAACGTAGGTGATATCCGCTTCAGGCACCTTGACTTTGACCTGTTTTTTGCACGGTCCGATCTCGCGAGTCGCGACATCCAACGTCATGCGCCACGGCTGGGCATCGTCTTTCTTGGTTTCATTCGCCGCGTCGGCGGCCGAGGCGACTCCTGGTTCGGCAACTTCTGGTTCGGCAACAGTGCTCACGGAATTTTTCCTTCTGCGGAGTTGGAGCAACAGGCTGCTCGACGAACTCCTCGTTCAAAATGAAAAACTGGACTTCCGTGAAGTCCAGTCCGGGAAGAGCGGGAGACGGGGATCGAACCCGCGACAACCACGTTGGCAACGTGGTGCTCTACCACTGAGCTACTCCCGCGAACAACGTGCGCGACGATATATCGGCAACGAACCCAACCGGTCAAGGGATTCGTCCTGCTACGTCGGTTGTTGCAGAGCAACGTCCAATTCGCGGCGGATGTCTCGCAATTGAATCGGTTGAACCAGCACACGGGTCGAACCGGACTCCTCAAGTGTCTGCTTCCAACCCGCCTGTTTCTGCGACAACACGACCACGGCCGTGGTGCTCGACGTTTTCTTCCAGCGCAGAAAATCTTGAAAACTGTCCGAATGGCGTTCGCCCAGCGAATCGCCCATCAGGACAAGACCGTCGGTTGGACTGCTTCGCATACGCGTCAACCCCCGCTGGATATCGGACAGCATCAGCACGCGGTACCCCAACTTCGTGAGGTATTCCCGCAGCAAATCTTGATGCTTTGGGCGAGTTTCGATGCACAGGATCGTGCGCGGACCACTGTTGGGTTCGCTGCGCAAAGTGCCACCGAGTTCCTTCAACGCCTGTCGAGTGGCATGAACAACCTCGGTGGGCGTCTGGAATCGCTCGTTGGGGTTCACACGCATCAGCCTGTCAACGATATCTCCCAATACGGCCGGAACATCCGGGCTGACCGATCGCACATTACGGACGTTCGTGTAACGGCTGAGTTGCTTCCGTTCCAGTCGGTCTTTCGTCGCCGGGTAGGGAGGCACAGCAGCCAACAACTCGTAAACAACAGCGCCCAAGAAGAACAGATCGCTGCGAGGATCGTCCTCCGGCGCGCCGGTCCCCTTTTCAAGCGTCGCGTACTCCAGCGCCCGCAGGTTCCCCTCGTCGGCCCCGCTATCGGATGTGGACGTGCTTGCCAGACCGAAGTCGACCAACTTGGCGACTCGGTTACTGCTCATCAGCACGTTGGTGAGTTTGAAATCACGGTGCGTCATTCCTTTTGACAGCGCGTGCTCAAGTCCTTCAGCCATGTCGAGCGTGCATTGCGCCACCTCGACGGGCGAACAGTGGCCACGAATCTTGAGGAATTCGCGCAGATTGCCGCCTTCTACAAACTCCATCGTCAGGAAATGCTCACCGTGGTCTTCGCCCACGTCATAGATCGGCACGATGTTCTTGTGCCGAAGCCGCTGGCACAGCTCAGCCTCACGGTGGAACTGTTTAATGTAGCTGGGATCGCCGGCCCAGCGCTGTCGCAACACTTTCAGGCCAATCATCGCGCCGTCGTCCAGTGAGCACGCTCGGAACACACGGGCAAAGCTTCCCGAAGCATTGCGGTACATCAACTTGTACCGCCCCAGCACCAGGCCCTCGGCTTCACCCTTGTGGAGCTTGGCCAACTGATACGACGTCAGCAGGCCCTGTCGCTCCAGAATCTCCAACAGCGGTCCCGCTTGCCGGGTGACTCCGGCCAATTCCTCCAGTGCCACAAGAAGCTGGCCGGGCGAGACGAGCTGAAGCTCTAAGAGCACTCGCCGTAGCTCATCCAAAGTCTGAAACGACATCAGTCGACCGTCGACAATGCGAGCTTGGGCGGACCCAGGCAGCTCGGAGACCAGGGGTGCAACTCCAGAAGATCGCAAGGCAGTACCACCAAAATCAATCAGCCCGCAGCAATGATCCTAGGCCCACCGACGGGGGGACGCAAGAGGCGGAACCGCGTGCATAATTCTTCCACAGATGACCACGTAACGGCAGTCGACTTCAGAACTACTCGCTCCGAAATCCAACGTGACCGCGGTTTCCCGCAGAACTGCCGCTCGATCTAAGCCTGAACCTGTCGAAAGGTTCGATGAAGCTCTCTACGGGGAGCCGAGTTACTGGCTCGACCACCTACCGAGGTTTCGAGTGGCTACCCCCTCCCCCCCCAAAAAAAAGATGGCAAGCCGGTCGGGTCCGAACCGGCTTACCATTGAAGAAATTTGTTGGGGGGGAGCACCGCGCCGTGCGGCCTGTTTCACTTGCCACAGTTTGAGGAAGACGTGCTCACCCGTGTCCCGCACTTCGAGCAGCCGGGATCGGGGCATGTCGGACAGCAGACGGTCACGGGAACCTGGCGGCAGACGACTCGCGGAACGCAATAGCTTTGCCTGACCGGCACTTGCCGCGGCACGCAACGAGTACGAGTTTCCATGCGGGTGTACGGCACTTGCTTGCAGACTGTGTACGGTACCTTGCAAGTGCGGACTTCGCTGACCGTCGAGCAAGTCGTGTAGGGCACTTTCTTGGTAATGCACTTCTCCGTCCACGAACAGGTCACGTACGGCACCTTGCGAGTGCAGCACTCTTGCCGCATCGTGCAGGTCGTGTACGGCACCTTGCGAGTACGCGTTTCAGTGGTCATCGAGCAAGTCGTGTAAGGCACTTTGCAGGTGCGAGTTTCACTGACCATCGAGCACGTCGTGTATGGCACCTTGCGAGTGCAAGTCGTCGGGACTGTGCGGCAAACTTGATAGGGCACCTTGCAAGTACGAACTTCCGGCACCCAGCGAGTACAGCAAACCGCCTGCTTGACGACCTTTGGGCACCACACCTTGCGGCAGCACGTTGTCGGCGGGCATTGCACTTGGACTTGCTGGCAGCAACCGGGCTGATAGCTGCAGCAGCCGGTGCAGGGGTCCATAGACCATGATCCGGTGCCTTGCACACATTTCGTGACGACCGGCCCAGGGATGCACTCGCTGACCGTCTTCCACTCCCCGCAGCAGACGTCGACGTATTTGGTCTCGGTGCAGGGACGGCAGACTGTGTAACAGACATCGCGATAGCACGTCTCCGACACGACCTGACAGGTTGTGTAGCACTCGTCACGCCAGCAAGTCTGAGTGACCGGACGACAGACGGTGTAGCAAACGTCGCGATGGCAAGTCTGATAGCACGGCTTGCAGACGGTGTAGCACTCGTCACGCCAGCACGTTTGCACGCACGGCCGGCAAACGGTGTAGGACTCGTCGCGATAACACGTCTGGTAGCAGGGGACGCGAATGGTGCAAACTTCGTCACGCCAGCAGGTTTGAGTGACCGGCCGGCAGACGGTATGGCACTCATCGCGGTAACAGGTCTCGTAGCAAGTCTTCGTGCAGCAGACAGGCACTTGTTCGCAGACCTGATCATAAACGGTGTGGCAGCAGACTTTCTCACAGCGATCCCAGACGACTTCTTGGACCGTCTGGTAGCGGGTTGTACAACATTGTTTGGCGGCACACATGTCGCCGCAGGGCTGGCAGGCCGACGTCGGACAGCAGTTATAGCTGGCCGCGCCGCAGTATCCCGCTGTCGCGGTACGTCCGCTCGCCATCAGAAGGTACAAACAGAACGCGAAAAACCATGCCAGACGCTTCATCGCTCTGACTCCTCAGACATCGTTTCAGTGCTCAAGGCTCAATCGTTGTGGCAGTTATCTTCGTGGCATGCGCGGACGTGAGGGGGTTTAGGAGGTGAACCTCTCACAGCAACGAGGCGAAGGACAGCGATACCGCTCCCTCGCCGGCCAATTCGTCTTGCGAGTTCATTCCATAGAACTCCGAAACCAATTCCGTACGCGCGGGACTCGCCGTAGTCCCACTCATTTGTGGTCAATCGACCGTCGGCTTCCGCACGCTGAAGCCTGGGGTGCGAACCGACCGCACTTGGTGGTCAAGCGCGCCGAAAACTCTGCGTGGCTTCAAGATTCCGCCATGCTCACCGAAATCCCGACCGGCAGATTCCGCCGCTACGGTTGTCGTGTGCCCCTCTCGCTGCCGATGCTTGGGCTTCTCAGCGGACTTTGCGAGGTCGCAGAGTTTGAAAACTTGCCCAGTACACTTCAAACTGCACACCACACGAATCGGCTCGCCGAGCCCAGGATGGTCTGTGTTAAACGTCTTCGTTCAAGGAGCCCTACCATGTCGCACCGCTTTGATCGACGTCAATTTCTGGGAACGACTGCCGCCGCTACCGCGTGGTGGGCCGGGATGTCCGAGCGCAGCTTCGCCAACTCAAAGTCGCCGAACGAGAAGCTGAACCTCGCGATCATCGGCGTCGCCGGCAAAGGCGGCCACAATCTCGATCAGCTCGCGAGCGAGAACATCGCCGTGCTGTGCGATGTCGATCGGAACAATCTCGGCAAGGCGAGCGAACGCTTCCCGCAGGCCGAGCGGTTTGAGGACTTCCGGCAGCTCTTCGACAAAGCGGCCCACAAGATTGATGCCGTCGTCGTTTCGACCGCCGACCACACGCATGCGACTCCCTCGTCGATTGCGATCTCGCTCGGCAAGCACGTGTACTGCGAAAAGCCGCTGACGCACACGGTTCGTGAAGCTCGCGTCCTGGCCGAACTCGCCAAAAAGCACAAAGTCGCCACGCAAATGGGAACTCAGGTGCATGCGGAGGGCAACTACCGTCGAGTGGTCGAGGTCATTCAAAGCGGCGCGATCGGTCCGGTGCGCGAAGTCTTCAATTGGTGCAACAAAGGCTGGTCCGACGGGCGATTCGGCGAGCCGAAGCCGGTCCCCGCGCATTTGAATTGGGATCTGTGGCTCGGCCCCGCCAAGGAGCGACCGTACTACGACAACATTCATCCCGCCAATTGGCGACGTTTTTGGGAGTACGGCTCCGGCACGTTCGGTGACATGGCTTGCCACGTGATGGACCTGCCGTTCTGGGCGTTGAACCTGCGACATCCGACGTCGGTTGCGTGCGAAGGCCCGGAGGTCCATCCCGACGGAGCACCGGCTTGGACCAAGTGCGACTTCGAGTTTCCGGCTCGTGGCGATCAGCCTGCGTTGAAATTTCATTGGTCTGACGGCGGTGCCCATCACGACTTCGTCAAGAACACGAAAGACGACAGTGGCCGCCCGCTGAGCGAATGGGGCCTCGGCATTCTCTTCGTCGGCGACAAAGGCATGCTCGCCGCCGATTACGGCCGCCGTATACTGTTGCCGCCAGAAAAATTCACCGACTTCCAACCACCGCCGAAAACGATCTCCGACTCCATTGGCCACTGGCGCGAATGGACCCAAGCCTGCAAAACCGGCTCGCCCACGACTTGCAACTTCGACTACTCCGGCGCACTGACGGAAACCGTACTGCTGGGCATCGTGGCCTTCCGTGCTGGGACAACGCTCGATTGGGACGCCGCCGCGCTCAAGGCCCGCAACTCATCAAAGGCCGACAGCTTCGTCACCAAGGAGTACCGCAAAGGCTGGGCACCGGTCGGGCTGTCATAGTCCTAACGCGGGCTTCGCCCGCAACGTAGCGGCGTCGCTCCGCGACGCCGATTCAATCCGAGTCGCGGAGCGACTCGGCTACGTATTGCGCGCATGGCGCGCATAAAATACAAACGAAGACTCTAACGCGGCGAAGCCGCATCCAAATGACGAATGACAAAGATTTTCGTCGAACGTCGAAAAGTCGTACGCGGCAACAGTTGTGTCATTCGTCTTCTTCGGGTCCAGGCCGAAGAGTTGCAGCAGCGTGGCGTGGTTGTCGTGGTGAGTGATCGTCCCCTGATACAACGCGGGCAGCCATCCGTTCGACCAATTGTTTGTGCCGAGCACCGGCAGCCCGCCCGGATCAGTCAGCACGACATACGCCGGCAAATCCTGGCTTGACGTTCCGAGGCCGTATGTCAGCCAGCTCCCCAACGATGGCCGGCCGGCTTGAGTCCGCCCCGTATTCAGCGCGTACAATAACTCGCCATGATTGTTGACACCCGTCGTCATTGAGCGGATCAGGGTCAGGTCATCCGCGATTTCACCGAAGTGCGGCAGCATTCTTGCGACTGCGTTGACGCAGGCCAATCACTAGCACGAAGACCGAGATGGCAAACGCCAGGAAGCAAAGCTGAGACAGCGGAGATGGCAGGAAGAACATGCCGAGCAATCCCAGTACGCTCGCGCCAGCGCTGGCCTGGAACCAGACCGGGCAGCAGGTCGAGGGGCGGCTCACCAGTCGCAGCAGCCACACCGCGACGACAGCCCAGACGGCCGTCCACAGCAGACCGAGACCCAGTTTGCTCGATTCCACCGGTCGCACGGCCAGAGCCAATCGCGGCGAGCCGCTCGCGCGCGAGAACCGCAGCACGTTTCCTTCACGCTGAATTTCGATCGGCAACGAAAGCCCACCCGCCTGCGTCCAGCCGGCGGCATGAACGGCTTGAGCCTGTCTGATCTCAAGGCTCATTTCGCCATCGTAATCGGCGATGACACTGCCCCGTCCAACGCCACCACCGCCCATCCCACCGCCGCCGAAGCCGCCGCCACCACCCATGTTTCCTCCCAAGCCACTCGCTCGGCCAAAGCGACCGGACTGATTCATGCCGTACTGCTGCCTCGAACGATCGACGCCGCCTTGAATGACGGTCCTCACGGCCCCATCGCTCATAATTATTGAGCCCTCTGGCGGCAAGTCGGATGGAGCTTTCGGCGCGGCGGTGGTCCGGCCTTGAGGTTGAGCCGCTTGTTGCTGCGGCTGTGCGTTGGCGAGTTGTTGTTGCTGGCGTTCGTTCTCGACCGACTTATTCAACTGGTCCAACTGTTCGACGCTTTGCTTGCGGCGGGCAAGGCGGTCTTCTTCCGTCACGCCTTTGCCGGCGAAGGCTTTCGTTTTCTGGCTTACGTCTCGTGACCGCTCCGATTTCTTCTCGCCGCTGGATTTTTCGTCTTGCACGTTCAGTTTGAACTTCAAGCCGACATCCGGCGCGTTCGGCTGCGAGACGTTGGCTCCCAGGATGTTGTCGAGAACGCCGTTGCCGCTGATGTCTTGGCCAAGGTTGACGCCGACTCCTCCGTTGCTGAAGAGCAACGCGCGGTTGTTGTTGTCCACGATCTGACGTTGGAAGCTGACATCGTTGTTGCTGTTTTGATCGAAGAAGAAATCGACGTTCGGCTGTCCCGCCTGCGGCCGTGTGGTTGGTTGAGCGCCCTGTTGCGACTTTGGCACCACGTAAAAGTTCGTGATGCCTTCGCGGTTGTCGAGGATCACTCGGCCTTCAATGTCGGCTTGTTTGGCTTTGAATTGTTCGAGTGCTTCGGACAGCTTCTGGCCTTCGGTTGAAGTTGCCGCTCCGCTCCCGGAAACGGGGCCACCGTGCGGGGCGCGGAGGTTGTCAAACCGCGATCGTATCTGTTTCACATTGTTGAACGCTTGAATCTTTTGCGAGCTTTGATAGTTGCCTTCGATGACTCGCAACAGATCATTCGCCTCTTGCAGCCAACCGGCGCGATAGGCCACGTCGGCGGTGTCGCCGGCTTGTTGACTTAGATTATGGCGGTTGGGATCGTTGACCGGCGTCGCGCTCCAGTCGTTCGGCACATGCACGGTCCACAAGGTTCGCGAGACCGGGATGCCGTACTCGGCGTCATCCGATTGTGAAACGACGGTCGGTGCGGGGATGTCGAAGTCTTGCGACCAAAATCGCAAGCCACGCGGCAAGTGGCCCATCGACAAGCGTCCGGCCAGAACGAGTTTCACTTGGAACGACAGATCGGCCTCGCTGGACTTCGGCAGTGCGACGAGCTGATACGTTTGGGGATTTTCGATTTTCGATTTCTGATTTTTGATTTCAGATTTCAAATCTGAGATTTCAGATTTGAGATTTCGCTTCAATTCCACCAGTCGCGACGGCTGATCGGCAACGAACACCGACAGGGCTTCACTGCCTTTCGGCAGTTGCAACGCCAGGAACTGTCGCGAGCGGTTCTTGATCGTGTAGGCCGCTTGCATGCGCCACGTGCCGTCGGCAGCGAGCACAGTCACCAAGTCGGCCAGGTTCACCGACGCCGGAGCGCCCGTTTGAGTCGCGTAGGACTTGAGGCTCCAGGTCGGCAGCGGGCTGAGTTGTCGCAGTCGCAGCACGGCGGTCGCCTGATCGACTAGGCGTTGATCGACAACGATCGGCAGTTCCTCGCGCGGCACCGTTTCGCCGACGCTGCCGACCGGCGAAAGCTGACTGCTCGACATGTTGATCAGCACTGCGAACTGCCGCTGCGTGTCGAGCGGCAGCACGGCCGCAGCCGGTGCCGCGGCGTTGTCGACGGGAGCTGCCGCGTTCTCCGCGGCTGCCGGGTCTTGACGTTCGAAGCCGATCGTCGGCGCGAGCACTCGGCTTTTCTCCGGCGGCGGAAGCGTGGCAGTGGCGAGCAGGAAATATCGCGCGCCGAT
>CAYSHJ010001049.1:0-1620 GCA_964430385.1 uncultured Planctomycetaceae bacterium | reverse complement strand
GCTCTTCTGTCAACGCTTCACCCACCCTCTCGCGAGAGTCGGCGCATGACTCGAAGCCGAACTGGTTCGCTATTCCTTCGTTCGTGCAGAACTTTCATCTGCTACTCTCTTCCGGCTTTTACCGGCGCTTTCCCAGTCCCCTTTTTCTGCTCCGACATTAAGAACCCCTTCAGTCCCATGCCGGCCGACAGGATTCCGAGCACAATTAGCACCGCGTTGAGCAATTCCCGAAGCGATCGGTTCATGCGCGGGTCTCCCGCGGTTCGCCAATGCGTCCGAATCCTTCCGCCGAGCCGACTTGATGCCGGCTCCGTTCCTTGATTTCGACACCGCTCCGTTGCTGTTCCCGCATTTGGTCTCCCAAATTCAGAATCCGCTCGACAGCGTCGGCGTGCGAAACGCCTTGCGCGTGAATGTTCGAGATCAAATTCCGCCGAGCGTCTGTGTGTCCCGATCGAGGTCGATAGGCCAGATAGGCCGACAAACTTTCGGCCGTCGCGAGACCCGGACGCTCGCCGATCAACAACACGACGACCGTCGGATCAAGCAGCTCGCCAATGTCATTTAGCACGCCGACGCGGCAGTAGCGGATGACGAACGGTTGTCCGACTCGCCAACCGCGCCGACTTGCCTCGCTCAACAAGTTTGGAAGCAACATTGGAACCTGAATCGCGACCGCCGTTGATGACAGACCGTCGCCGATGACGATTTGCAGGTCCGCATTGCTTGAGCCCGATTGCCGTAGCCGTTCGCTCGCCGCCAAGTTGAAACGCCGTCCGAGGTCCGGCCGCGCGAGGTATTCCGTTTTCGATCGAGCTTCCGTCTGCACCTCGAACAATCCGAATTGCCGCACGAACGGCTCGCCAAAATCGCGGAGCAGATCGAACTCCGTCCGCACGGCATCCACCGCGGCGGCATGATCGCGTCGCAGTTCCAGCGCGGTCGCCGTCCGATACGACACGCCGGATCGACCGACCCACAACCGCGCGGGCGTATGTTCCGACCACGTCAAAAGACGCGATTCACCGGCCGGCGTCACAACCGGATCCGTGGTAAAACCAGCGAGGTCACCTCGCGGCGATGCGAAGTCGCCCTGATCAACTTTTCCGGCATCGCCGGTTTCCATCTTCAGACCTCCGTCAGGATTCGCGTTCGGCCGGTCTTGTGGTTCAAGCGCGGAGTATAACTAGGCCGAAGTCCGCAGTGACGGCTGTCGCTTGTGCGGCCTGATTGCTCCGCGCGTGCGGGCGTATTGGTCCACTCTTCACAGCCAGACCACCGGAAAGGTGAAGTCACCATGAACCGATTGAGTCTTCTCAAATCCCTCCTTGGCATCGTCGTCGCGTGCGGTTTGAGCCAAACCGCGCTCGCGGGGCACGGACACGGCGGTGGCGGAGGTCATCACGGCGGCTTCGGCGGTGGCGGTTATCATTCCGGTGGCAACTACTACGGCGGTGGGTATCGAGGTGGGTACGGCGGTTGGGGCAGCCCTGTGAACGTGGTGTTTTGTTACGTTTGGCGACAGAGGATTCTCGCGGTTGCGACATGCTTTCCGTTCCCCGAGTAGTGGCGTTGGGGCTTTGGCTTCTTGGAACCGCGCGGATGGGATTGGTATTTCTT
>CAYSHJ010001048.1:0-1706 GCA_964430385.1 uncultured Planctomycetaceae bacterium | reverse complement strand
AATTGACGGAGTTGGCGAAATCCTCCGGCAAGCCGAGCGTCACATTTCCGCTGGAAGTGCGGCAGGTCTATCTCGAAGGACTCAAGAAGGTCGATCGCTGCGTGACGTGTCACGTCGCGATTGACGATCCCCGTTTCGCCGCGGCAGCTCAACCGCTGGCGACGCATTCGGGCGACTTGCTCAAGCATCATCCGTCCGACAAGTTTGGTTGCACGATCTGTCACCAAGGGCAGGGCCGAGCGACCGTGAAAGCGGACGCGCACGGGCACGTTCCGCATTGGCCGGAGCCGATGCTCGGCGGTGCGATGGTTTACACCAGTTGCAGCCGCTGCCATTACGAGAACGATCTCTACGGCGGACAAAGCGATCTGTACGGCACGGTGCGGCCGATCGAACACATCACCGAAGGCGAACTGGCGTCGGCGCTGCCACATGCGGACAACATAGCGCGCGGTAAGCGCATGGTGGTCGAGAAGGGTTGTCTGGGCTGCCACAAATATCGCGGCCGAGGCGGCAAACTCGGCCCCGACATCACCTATGTCGGCGACAAGACAGCGCACGGTTTCGACTTCAAACATGTGCATGGCGAGCACACCGTTGAGAACTGGCTGTTCGCGCACTTCAAATCGCCAACGGCCGTCGTCCCCAACACGCTGATGCCCGATCTGAAGTTGTCGGATCACGAGGCTCGCGACCTGGCCGCGTACATGATCAGCCTGAAGCACAAATCCGCTCCGGCCGTGTACACGCCGCTGCCGCAACTGGTGGACTCGACGCCGGTGCGCGGCGAGACGCTTTACAAAACATATTGCTCATCGTGCCACGGAGCCGACGGCATCGGCGCGATCGTGCGCGATGCCGTGGCCGCGAAGTTCTTCACTCCGACGGCCAGCGGCGAATCGAATTCCATTTCGTTGCTGCGTGCCGTGCTGATCGACCGTCCGCGCGAACTACTGACGCCATCGCTCCGCAACGTGGACACGCTGGGCGTCGCCAGTGACGCCTATCTGCGGCATGTCATCGCTCACGGACGCACCAACACCAGCATGTTGAGTTGGAAAGCCGACGGTGGTTTGAGCGACGACGAAGTGGAATTGCTCGTCGGCTTCATCCGCCGCTGGGAACCGAACGAAGCCGATCGCTCGTTCGTATCGGCATCGCGCGGCGAGCCTCGCATCGGCGGTGCGCTCTATCGAGCCAACTGCTCCAGTTGCCACGGACTGAACGGAGAAGGAGGCCAGATCGGCATCTCGCTGCGAGCGCCGGGGTTCCTGGCCATCGTCAGCGACGACATGCTGGCCGAGACGATCTTGCGCGGCCGAGCCAACACCGCAATGCCCGCCTGGCGACAGTTCGACAACCGCGACGTCAGCGACATGCTGGCCTTCATCCGCAGTTGGCAACCGCTGCGGTCGAATCGCGAAGAAGTGTTGGCGATGTTGGCAGCGCTGGGCGCGGGTCTCCCGATCTCGCCCCGTCCGGACCGAAGGCCAATTCCGAAGGTGCCGAGGTCTCAAATGTGGACGACCCATCGAACGCAGGAGACCTTCGGTCGGCGGCTGCGGCGGGGTCGGGAAACCCGCGCCGAGCGGAGGGAAACCCGCGCCGAGCGGAGGGAGACCCGCGCCGATCGCAAGCTGTCGCAACCGGTCTGAAACGCTATCGCAGCCGCTGCACCGTCTGTCATGGCGAGAATGGCGAAGGGA
>CAYSHJ010001047.1:0-10146 GCA_964430385.1 uncultured Planctomycetaceae bacterium | reverse complement strand
ATCTCTAACTACTGATCACTGACTACTGATCACTCCTCACCCCACCACCCGGCATAGCAGCCCCTTCAAATAGCGCCCCTCCGGGAAACTCAGCAGCACTGGATGGTCGGCGGGATGCCCGAACCATCCAGGTCGATACACGCGCCTTCCGGCAGCAGGATCGGTTGAGCATCCGGCAGAATCCGCGGCGGCAATTCCAGGATGTACGTATTCGGTCCCGTTCCCTGAAACGCCACGACCTCGGTGGGCGGCGTCGTGCCTGGATCACGATACGGCGTGACCAGTTCCAAAACCTGATTGGACGCGGTCAGCCGATACGTCAGCACTGTGTACCATGAGCCGTTGTCATCCGCCGGAATCTTGATTCGCGGCGCATCCAGATCGAGTAGCCCGTTGCCGTTTTGATCTTCGCCGGCGTCTAAGACGCCGTTCAGATTGCGGTCTTCGAACACACCCAGGAAGCCGCGAACAAACAGCGTGTACCAACCGCATGACGCATCGCCGCGCACGATTCTCACATCGGGGCCATCGGCAGTGTTTGGCGGAGCTGGATTGTCGTCCAGACGCTCCAATCGAACCTGCCCTTCAGTCCAGTTCCGCGATCCGCCCACGTAGATCAGGCTCGTCACCTGGCGTGGTTCGTCGGTATCCACCAGGAATCGCAAGCCGCGCGGCTCCTTGGCGAAGATCGCCCGATCGCGAGCACCCGCCAACGCCGACTGCACCTGCCGCGACGCCGACCTAATACGCTCCGCCGTGAACGTGAAGTCAATCGCCGTGACCGTCATCAGGATCAGGATCAACAAAATCGTGACGACCACCAACAGTTCGATCAACGTGAAGCCGAGTGTCGCCCGTTCACGCCCAGAGCGGCCGGAGGATGGGCACTCCTGCCCGTCCGCATGGGAACAAAACAAGACGGGCAGGAGTGCCCATCCTCCGAAACGCGATGACGCGCCCGGTCGGCGAACTCCCACGGCCTGCGACCGCAAAGCGGCTTTCGGCGAAAGCCGTCGACACTGCGAAGTGACTGGAACACCATGCATGTCACTTCCCCCTTCCCGCGCGCCGATTGCGGTTCGTGAGGTTGTCCGACAGAGCGGAGATGACACCGTTTGGAATGACATACGGATCCCAATCGAGCGTGCCGTTGCCATTCGAGTCTTCGCCAGAGTCCATCACTCCGTTGACATTGGCATCTTCAAAAAGGAATTGGATCTGCCCAAGAACCCCGACACAGTCGATCACACCATCACCATTGTAATCATGTGTGAGATTACCGGTTCCCCCGAAAAGAGCATCTCCCGCGTCATAAGGCTCGTACATACCCAAGATGCCGTCCGCGCCAGCCGACACGATCAGCGGCGTGTGATAAGTGTCGAGCGTGGGATACAGCGGCTCGTTGTAACCCGCCGGCCCGGCGGTGACATCGATCCCCGTATATGCCAGCCGCAAAATCTCCGTCCAAATCAAACCATACGGATCTTCAGGATCGGCGTTAAGCGAGTCCCATTGCCCCGCGACCACGGGCGCCGACGGCAAGCCGTCGATCAATAAGCTCGCGGCGTCGCGAATATTTGAGTACAATGGATTACTAAGCGGATACGTTTTGCTTGACGGAACAGGAAACACATCGTCAGTGCCCGGCCATTCAATCTCCGCCGTGTTATCATTTACGCCATTGCCGTCGTCATCGAAGTTTTTGACTCCATTTTTGAAATCCCGCCCGCCAACACCGGCGGGTTTGAACATTCGCGTAGGCCACCGATAGAACCGTAACGGTCGTCCCCAGCCGTCGACGAATTCCAACAACCCATCGCCGTCCGTGTCGCGAACTTCACTCGTACTGAACTCCGACTCTCCTACCGGCGGCACGCCAAACACCTGCATCTTGGTCAACATGTAGTACAAGAGCGCTGAACTCTCCGTCACGCGATTGTGATTCGCGGCGATGTAAGTAATCTGCGAATCTCCGAGGATGATGCTCGGAACTCCGGACGTCGAGAAAGCCGGAACGGACGTCGTGTTAGGTGGCAACTCATTGAACCGCTGTGGAAAATTCGCCCGATAAAAGTCTTTGCGAGCCACTGCCTCAATCACCTTCGGAGAAACTCCGAAAAGTCCCGCTGAGTCCAGCGCTTGCTTGCGAAGCGTCACGATCCGCTGGAAGTCTCGCGATTTCGTCGCCCGCTCAAAGCCTTTGATCCGTTCGTCGAGCAAGCCCTCGATCTTCAGCAGCAACGCCGTCGTGGCCGACTCGCGAGCCTTGCGGAACGAGTTGTTGATCACGCCGCCCATTGCGCCAATCAAGATCCCGATGATGGTGATCACCACCAAAACCTCAAGCAACGTGAATGCCCGCCGCCGTCTCCCAGGCCTTACTGCTTCGCAACCATTGGTTTCACTGATCCACGATTCTACGCACATGACACGTTCTCGATTTGTCAGAACCAGCGGCGAGGGAATGCCTAACCTAATCCTCTTGAGCGTCCCTGCGAACTTGGACTGCAACGACCGGAGTCGTCGCTTTCGATGACCCTCTGTTCAACACAACCGAGGGTTTTTCAGATGAATCCGAGCGTCTTAAAAAGCGGTGGACCCAGAGGGTGCCCCGGTCACCGCACTCCAAGATCTCGCCAATGCGACGTCTAACCACCCAACCGGCCCCCCTGGAAGTTGGTGATGTTGTCTCGATCCTGCGGACTCAGAGTGCTGGTGTTATCGGGATTGAATAGACCGCCCGTGCCATAGTTTCCATCCGCACCAGGCGAAATGACTTGGAAGCCTTTGGGCTTATAGGCCGTGCTACTACGCGCGCCACTCACTCCGCCGGCTTGATTAAATGGAAAATAATAGGCGTGATGAATAAGATCCGAACTTGGAAAATGTTCGAAGCGACTCGTGGTGGCGTTCCATGCGTAACCAAGCCCGTCCGTATTACACCACGTCGCACCAGCAGTCGAAGAAGTCATCGTCGTGAACGGATACGCTGCTGGGGAGGGCAATCCGACAAACGCATAATTGCCGCTGTTCGCCGAGAAATAAACATACGGCCTCGTTTGTTGCGGCAGCGTGTCTCTGTACTCCGGAAGCGAATCGCCATCGACATCCATCAGCCGGCCGACCCAAGAACCCGAACTCGTCCGCGCGCCCTTGAACTCGAAGAACGGACCTTCGCGATTCGTGATGGCCCCGGGCCCGCTGGCACCCGTGAACGGGTGCGCCGGATCCTTTGCGAAGCCCACGAACGCGCCACTCGTCCCGTCAATCATGCCTCCCAGGAAAAACACAAGGGACTCCGCACCATTAAGATGAACCACCGCCGGCGTACCTGGCAGGGTCGCAAAAACGGCGCCATTGCTCGCACCTCCACAATTACTGAAATCGAACCTCGGCCACATCTGTCTGATCAGCCCTCTGCTCGTAGCGTCCCACGCTGTTGGCACGGCATACAACATGATCGTGCTGGGCGGATCGACGCCGATCGAAACCTTAAACTTCGTGATCGAGTCTTCGAAGTTCTTGATGTCGCTGCGAACTTCGGCGTCACGCGCAGCACGCCGGACACTATTCACGGCCGGCAACAGCAGGCCGATCAAGAGTGCAATGATCACGACCACGATCATCAATTCCAGTAGTGTGAATCCTGCACGATGCGTGACTGAATGGTTTCGGCGTTCCCAATTCGACAAGTGTGATACGGCTTTCATCACCGCATTCCTCCTCCGGAAACCGAGTCGTTGTTGGATTCGCAAGAATTCAGCGTGTTGATTTGGCGGCTGAATTCTTGCGAAATTCAGCGACGGTATGTGACTTAAGATAGGAGACTCCGGGGCCACCTGGCCTGGTTCTCAGAAGCCATTGACCCGTGTTACAGATAGTCATTCACCCGGTCCGTTGTGACCGAACCGCGTGGCTAAGAACCTGTCCAAGAACAACACCGTGATTTGTCTGAAATCAGCCGGAACGCGCTAGCGTCCGGTTTGTGCGTCTCCAACGGAACCGGACGCTAGCGCGTTCCGGCTGATCAACACGATCTTGTTCTTGGACCAGTCCTAACCCGACGCGCCAGCAAGGGTATGTGGTTTCTCGTTTCCTCCGGCCCTCGCTCACGCGTCGGGTTAGTGTTTTATGACAAATCGTTAAGCAACTTCACCAGCGGCATGAACAACGCGATCACGATGAAGCCGACGATGAACCCCAGGATCACCACCATCAGCGGTTCCAGCAGGCTCACCAAGCCGTCGACCAACACCGACACTTCTTCGTCGTAAACGTCGGCGATCTTATACATCATGTTATCCAAAGCCCCCGTTTCCTCGCCGACGTCGATCATATTGACCACCATGTCGTCGACGATGCGGGCTTCTTTGAGCGGCGTGGCGATGGATTCCCCTTCGCGAATCGCGGCATAAATGTTGTCAAACGCCCTGCGAAACACGGCGTTACCAGCCGTGTCGCGAGCGATGGTCAGAGATTCCAAGATCGGCACGCCGGACGCCACGAGCGTCCCCAACGTCCGCATTGTTCTGGCTACGATCGACTTGCTCAAAATTTGCCCCATCAACGGAATCTTGAGCGAGGCCCAATCGAGCACGTACTCTCCAGTCTTGTTCTTGCGGATGATCTTGATCATCAGCCAACCGGCGATCGGTATGACCGGGATCAGATAAAAGTAATTCACGACCACATCGCTCAAGGTGATGAGTAGGACCGTGATCTCCGGCAACTCCGTGTCGAAGCCCATGAAGATCGTCTTAAACTTCGGAATGATGTAATACATGATGAACCCCACGATGAGAGTCGCCACGGTGATGACCGCGCAGGGGTAAATCATCGCGCCTTGAACCTTGCGTTTCAGGCTTTGAGCACGTTCTTTGAACTCGGCGAGGCGCTGCAAGATGATTTCCAGAGCACCACCCGCCTCGCCGGCTTTCACCATGTTGACGTAGAGATTGTCAAACGCCTTCGGCTGTTTGGACATCGCTTCCGACAGCGTGTTCCCGGACTCGATGTCCTCGATGACCCCGATCAATGAGTTCTTCAGCGGTCCCGGCTTCGACTGCCCTTCCAAAATCTTCAAGCTGCGAAGGATCGGCAACCCGGCGTCCTGCAACGTGGAAAGCTGCCGAGTGAACGTGCAGAGGTGCTTGGACTTGACTCCGCCAAACGAGAATCCCTTTTTTCGCCGCGAACCCGCCGCCTTTTTCTTGACGGGCTCCTTCTTCTTTTTCCCGCGACCCTTTTCGGCGATCTTGGTGACGAAGAAGCCCTTCTCCTTGATCTTCTGTTGGGCTTCCGCTTCCGAGGCGGCTTCGATGGTCTCCTTGACCTCCGTCCCCGTGTTGTCCATGGCCTCGTATTGATAGACCGGCATGGCTCACCTCCGCCTCAAGTCGCGTGAATTCGAAATTCCTAACGCGGGCTGCGCCCGCAACCTTGCTCCCTCTCCCCCGCATGGGGGGGGGGGGCGGGGGTGAGGGGGTTCGTTGGCAGGTGGAGCGCTCGGCCCCCTCACCCTGACCCTCTCCCCCGATGCGGGGGAGAGGGAAAAATTGCGCGCACGGCGCGCATCAATTACAACCGAAGGCTCTAAGTTCACTCGATATCTTCCATCACGGTTTCACGGACGACTTCGTCAATCGTCGTGACCCCGTCGAAAATCAACTTCAAACCCGCCTCGCGCAGAGTCGTCATCCCCTGTCCGCGAGCGACGTTGCGGATTTCATCCGTTGAGGTATTCGCGGCAATCAGATCGCGAATGTCATCCGTCACATTCAACAGCTCATAGATTCCACTGCGTCCCTTATATCCGCTGTTATTGCAGCGCGCACATCCTTTGCCGTAATAGAACCGGTATTGCCGCGCCTGGGCGATGGGGAGTTGCAGTTCCATCAAGAGCTCGTCGCTCGGTTCGAACTCGGTGCGGCACTCCGTGCAGATCTTCCGCACCAACCGCTGTGCCAGAATGGCTTCCACAGTCGCGGTGATCATGAACGGCGCGATGCCCATGTCGCGTAGCCGCGTGATGGTCGAGGGGGCGTCGTTGGTGTGCAAGGTGCTGAACACCAAGTGCCCCGTCAGAGCACTCTGAATGGCGGTCTCCGCCGTTTCATAATCGCGGACTTCACCCACCAGAATGATATCCGGATCGTGACGCAAAATGGCGCGCAGGACGGTCGCGAATGTGACCTCAATGTCAGGATTCACGGGGATTTGAATGAGGCCCTCGATTTCATATTCGACGGGATCCTCGGTGGTGATGATTTTGGTCTCGATGTCGTTCAACTCGTTCAAGGCCGAATACAGCGTCGTGGTCTTGCCGCTCCCCGTGGGACCGGTCACGAGCACAATTCCGTTGGGCAGGTGCAAGCATTGCCGAAATCGCGACAACGTCGTGGCGTCCAAGCCGATTTTGTTGAGATCAAGCTGGACAACCGTGCGATCGAGCACTCGCATGACCACGGACTCGCCGAACATCGTCGGCAAAACACTGACGCGCAAATCGACGGAGTTCCCGCCGACGTTGAGTTCAATTCGGCCGTCCTGAGGTAGCCGCCGTTCGGCAATGTCAAGATTCGCCATGACTTTGATACGTGTCGTAATCGCGTTCGCCAAGTGGCGTGGTGGTGGGACCATTTCGTACAACACACCATCCGCCTTCACACGAATTTTGAACTCATCTTCAAACGGTTCAAAGTGAATGTCGCTGGCCTGATCGCGAATTGCCAGCAGCATCACCATATTGAGCAATTTGCGAATCGGGGCCGAGTTGACCAGCTCTTCTTCGGAGCCGATATCGAAAGCCCCCTCTTTGCCTCGTTCCTCAGGAAACTCTTCCTCCATCTTTCCAATCACGTCCTCGATGCTGTCCTGTCTGTCGGCATACAGACGAGCAATGGCCTCCTCGACATCTTGCAGGTTGGAAACCGCACCACGCACTTCGTACCCGAGAAAGTTCCGCAGGTCATCCAGGGCCGCGACGTTCTGCGGGTCGGCCATCGCGACGGTCAGGACGTCATTCTTCAGCGAAATCGGCATGATCTTGTAGATCTCGGCCATCGTCTGCGGAACGAGTTCGAGGACTTTCGGCGGGATATTGGTCTCTTTCAAATTGACGACCGGCATACCCCATTGCTCGGCCAGTGCCTCCGTCACCTGGGCTTCGGTCACCAGCCCCATCCGCACCGCGACTCGTCCAATCACTTCGCCAGGGCTCTTCTTCTGCTCCTCGAGAATATCCCAAAGTTGGTCCTCAGTGAGGTCACCGAGATCGACCAGGATTTGCCCCAGACGTCGTGCTGCCATGGATCCTGTTCCTTAGATCGTCAACGCCGAGGCATTGTTTTTTCAACAACAAATCCGAAATAAGAAATCCGAAATCCGAAACAAATTCGAATGAACAATACTTGAAACACCACAGTGTGCGGCTGCCGTATTCGCCTCTCTTTTGTTCTTAGCCTTCTTCCATCCGAAAACCTGTTGCAGATGAGTCAAGTTTTGGAGAACACTGAACTTCGCTAATCAAAGAAGCTGTGCAAGAACAACACCGTGTTTTCGTTGGTAGCGACTGACTTCCCAGGCTCGTTACAAAGGGGGGCGAGTTGACAGTGTGCCTTTGCGTTCTTCGCGGCCTTCTGTTCAAAAAATAGTCTTGAGACATGGGGCTCATTTCGTTTGAACAGAAGGCCGCAGAGTTCGCAAAGGAATACGGAATTCACAGTGTGTTCCAAAGAACTCCACGAATTCATTGTTGGACAGGTTCAAACCACAGTCCTTGTGCCATCAGCGTTGATTAGCGCCGATTAGGGTTCCAGATTTTCGTTTACGTAGGTCTGAGGCGCAGCCTCGCTGGAATATCGAGATTTGGATTTCGGATTTGCGGCTTCGCCGCTCTACTTGTCCTCGGACTCCTCATCCGATTCGTCCTCAAGGATGCCCTTCTTGGCTTTGGCGAGTTTTTCTCGCAAATCGGCGGGATTGTTCGCCCGCGCCACGACGTCGCTCTCCTCACACAAACCATTTTTCCAAAGGCTGAAAAGGGCGTCATCCATGAGTTGCATGCCATACTTGCGACCCGTTTGAATCGAAGAATTGATCCGGAACGTCTTTCCTTCTCGAATTAGGTTAGCAATGGCTGGTGTCACGACCAGGAATTCGTACGCAGCCACCAACCCCTTGGGTTTTCTGGGAAGTAACTGCTGACTGAGAATCCCGATGATCGCGGTCGAAAGCTGAGTCCGAATCTGTTCTTGTTGATTGGTCGGAAACACGTCAATGATGCGGTCGACGGTTCCTTGAGCTCCCGTGGTATGTAGTGTTCCAAAGACCACGTGACCGGTCTCGGCCGCCGTGATTGCGGATTCAATCGTTTCCAGGTCGCGCATCTCGCCGACCAGGATGACGTCAGGATCCTGTCGTAAAGCGCGGCGCAAAGCTTCCGCGAAGCTGGGAGTGTCGACTCCCACCTCTCTTTGGTTGATCGTGCATTTCTTGTGCTCGTGGTAATACTCGATCGGGTCTTCCAGCGTGATGATATGGTGATCACGATTCTCATTCAGCCAATTGATCATGCTGGCAAGACTTGTCGTCTTGCCGCTTCCCGTCGGCCCTGTGACGAGAAACAGGCCGCGAGGCCGTTGGATCAGCTCCTCAATGACTGGTGGCAAACCAAGTTGTTGGAAGGTCAGAAACTCGTTCGGAATTCGCCGCAAGACCATTGATATCTTGCCCTTTTGCTTGAACACAGAAACGCGAAACCGAGCCTTCGTTCCAAACGCGAATCCAAAATCTGATGTCCCGACTTCTTGTAGTTCTTGCTGATTTCGCTCTGGCGTGATGCTCTTCATCAGCGAGACGGTATCCTCGGCCTCGAGCACTTTGGTCTCAAGTCGCACCATATGACCACCGACGCGAACAACCGGCGGCTGGCCGCAAGAGATGTGCAGATCGCTGACTTTTTCTTTCACGACAGTTTCGAGCAGCTTGTCGATTTGGAGAGTCGCCATCAGTCATGTCTCGGTAAGTGATGGGAGTAGTTGAACTAAGGCGAGCGGCAGGCGATAGTAGCCCCGACACTCCGTGGCGAGAGCCGTCGTGTCACGGAGTGTCACGGCTACTTTGGGTAAATCAATTCTTGCCGCTCGCCTAACGCGTCTTCCTGTCGACGTGCGGATTCTTAGTCAACAGTCGCATTTGTGCCACAAATCAGGAACAGCTTTCGGATTTCGCGGAAGAACCCTCCACTCGTCTGGATTACTCATCAGCCGCTGGGCGCTAGCCCACGGTTCCCACAAGAACCGGACGCTAGCGCGTTCCGGCTGATTTACACCCGGTTTTCCAGCCGGTTGCCGCAATACGCACAATGTACGAGAGTTACTCCGTTTTTAAAGATGCCGATGAATAATCCGGGCTAGTCAACGGCCTTCTGCAATCTGACAACTTCCAGCAGAGTCGTTAGGCCCTTAAGTGCTTTCTCAGCTGCGTCTTCCGCGAGTGTCTTCATTCCCATGAGCCGTGCCTGCCGGCGTATGTTTTGCGCCGGTTCTCGATTGAACGTCATCTCGCGCAGCTTGGAGTTCATCGTCATCAGCTCGAAGACGGCGATTCGGCCTCGGTAACCTGTATGTTGGCAATGATTGCACCCACCTCCGCGCATAAAGGAAGCATTGGCAACTTGTTCTGGCGTGAGGCTGAAGGTAGAAATTTCAGAGGTATCAGGCTTGTAAGGCGCTTTGCATTTCGGACACACGACACGCGCCAGTCGTTGCGCCATCACGGCCATCACGCTGGAGGCGACGAGAAACGGTTGAACCCCCATATCGATCAGACGCGTTACAGATCCGGGCGCATCGTTTGTATGCAGCGTGCTGAAAACTAAGTGTCCTGTCAATGAAGCCTGAATTGCCATCTCAGCAGTTTCAGAATCACGAATCTCGCCGACAAGAATCACATTTGGCGCTTGCCTCAACATCGCGCGGATAATGGATGCGAACGTCAGGCCGATGCTGGTTTTCACTTCGACCTGGTTGACGCCAGGCAGAAGGTATTCCACCGGATCTTCTGCCGTGATCAGTTTGCGGTCCGGACGATTGAGTTCTCCTAGAGCACTGTAAAGTGTTGTTGTTTTTCCACTTCCAGTTGGTC
>CAYSHJ010001046.1:0-3259 GCA_964430385.1 uncultured Planctomycetaceae bacterium | reverse complement strand
TGAAATTCACCGACGGCCTGTGGTACGACGTGACTCGTTCCGTCGCGACGGCGTTCGCCACGAAGTTCGAAGACCCGAAGCTGGCCGAAGGAGTGAAGGCTGATCCGACTCTCGCAGGCAAAGTCCCCAGCGCGGCGGGCGTGACCTACATCGAGCGGCTGGTCGACAACATGTGTATGCAGTTAGTTCAGAAGCCGGAAAACTACGACGTGCTGGTCATGTCGAACTTGTACGGCGACATCCTCAGCGACCTGTGCGCCGGTTTGGTTGGCGGCCTGGGCGTCGCTCCCGGCGCAAACATCGGCCCGGACGCGGCGATTTTCGAGGCGACTCATGGCTCGGCCCCGAAGTACAAAGACCAGAACAAGGTTAACCCGACCGCGCTGATCCTCTCCGGCAAACTGATGCTGGAACACCTCGGTGAATCGGCCGCTGCCGCGAAGCTCGAACGAGCCGTCGCCAGCATCATCGAAGAGGGTATTTTCGTGACCTACGACATGAAAACCGACCGCCACGACCCCACCGCCGTCGGCACCCGCGAAATGGCCGAGGCGATCTGCAAGCGCATGGCGGAACTCGGGTAGAGATGTCTGCTCGTAAGTCGAGTTGCGTCCCCTTTTCTCCTCCAGCCCTTGATCTGATTCTCGCCACTACTCCGCCGTCGTCAGCCGACCGACTTTGAGTTGAAACGCGACGTCTGCGATCGTTAGCAGGCGGGGATCGTGCGACGACACGATCAGCGTTGTTCCGGCAGCATGCGTTTGTTTCAGAATGGAAATCACTTCGTCGGCGGCCGCGAAATCGAGGTTGGACGTCGGTTCGTCGGCGAGGATCACATCCGGGCGACCGGCCAGCGCGCGGGCGATCGCCACACGCTGCTGTTCGCCGCCGCTGAGTTCTTGCGGACGTTCGTTGAGCTTGTCGGGCATTCCTAATTGATCCAGAAGCGATTGAGCGAGCGTCCGTCGCTCGCGGCGCGACTTGCCTCGCGGGATCAGCGGGTAGGTGACGTTTTCCCAAACCGGCAGCGACGGGATCAGCGAAAAATCCTGAAACACAAATCCCATCTGGCGGCGGACGCGCGTCAATTCCGAGTCCGAATCGCTGCGAAGATCGCGACCTCGGAACAGCACCTCGCCGCGCGTCGGACGTTCCAAAACTCCCAGCAGCGCCAGCAATGTGGTTTTGCCCGATCCCGATGGACCGGTGATGACGACGCAAGCTCCCGTTGCCACGCTCAGCGACACGTCCACAACCGCGCGGACCTCCGACGACGTCCCCGGTCGATGAATCTTCGTCAGGTTGCGTGCTTCCAACAGCGGCGGCATCGGTCACCTCATGGCTTCGCGCGGCGGGACGACGGCTGCTCGCCAGGTTGGGTACAACGTGCCGGTCAGGATCACCAAGGCACTGATCAAAAACGCCAACAACACCGGCACGGGAGCCAATCGAAACGGGATGCGGAACGCCGGCACGAGATCAACGCTCGGCAGAAACACGCCGGCAATCCACACGCCGTTCAGCCACTTAAGCCACACAAACGCCAGCACGACCGACGCCGAGGCGGCCGTCACGCATAGCAACAAACTTTCGGTGACACACCGCAGCAGAATCTCGTCCGTCTGCCAGCCGGTGGCTTTCAGGATGCCAATTTCGCGGCGACGTTCGGACAACCCGGCTCCCGACACGACCAGCACGACCAGAATCGCCGCCACGAACGCCAGCACAAAATGCAAATTGAGAATCCCTTCCCGATGCAGCAAGCCGCTAGGCAGCAGCGATTGCAACTCGCGCTTCGTGACCACTCGAAATCGAATCGTTCCGGGTGGCGAATCCGTAGCCGTGCGAAGGATCGCCGTTTTGATTTGATCCGCGTAACCCGCGCGGCACTCAATCAGCAGGTCGGTCACTTGATCGGGCTGATCGAATACGGTCGCGGCCGTTTCCAAAGTTGTCAGGATCAGATTGGCCTGCCACGGTGGGGCATCGTCGGGGAACAAACCCACGACGCGGCTCAGCCGCTCACCTTTCGAGCTGTGATAAAACGGCGGAATCATCGACCCGACCTGCAGGCTCAAACGGCGGGCCAATTGACTTCCGACAACGAATTCGTTCAATGTGATTGGGTTTGCGAAACGCTTCTCGACCCAGGCGCGCTCATTCGCCAACCGCTCACGCGGCAGACCCACCAGCACGGCCGGCTCACGATGTCTACCCAGCGACAACGCGCTGATGATGCGCGGCGTCACTGACGTGACCCCGTCGATTCGCCGAATCGAGTCCACCGCCGACAACGGCATCGGCACCGTTCGGCCAAAGCGACTGCCAGTCACGGTCAGGTCCGCTCCGAAATGAACCGAATCCTCAGCCACATCGCGCAGACCGTGAGACAGCCCGACTCCCACTAAATAGGGCACGAGCACCGACATCATCACACAGACTGTCACCGCGCTGCGCAGCGGATGCAGGCACAACGCGGCAAACCCCGTGCGGGCAATTTCAAGGAAAAGTCGCATCCGGCGTGGCCTCAAGTCCGACCAAAAATCCGACCAAAAATCCGCAGCCAGACACCGGCAACCCTGCCACACACCAGGCCTCGACCCACCAACTCGCCGTCCCGCTCCGCGGAATCAAGCTCCTAACCACCCGATCCTCCTGGAACCCTGCCAAATCACCCCCTGAAACTCCCAATCAGTATTTCCCAAATCGGTTCCTGAAACCCTTGCCGGCCGCGCTCTATCATCTTTATGGGATCAATCAAAGGGTCGCGCATCTGTTGGGATCAAAGGGTCGCGTCCCCTTTTTCCTCCCTACATGACAGCACCACGATCGCGACACTCGAAAACACGAAACCTCTTTTTGCCGACATGGCAACCTCCAATCGCTGGATATCCATCGGATGTGGTCACTGACGCACGATATTACGCACGCTACGGAGCGGGCGGCAAACATAACAGCGGATCAGTCCCGGGGATTGCCCCCAATTGCCCGACAAAAGTGGTGACAATTGACGGGTCCGCTGTAAAGAACGGAGGATTTCCGAGGGACATACTTCCGCCAGGAGCCGTCGCGGATGGATAGAGCTTGGAACTTGAAGCAGGGACCTGGATGAACTAATGGGGACAGGGAAAGCGCCGGTAAAAGCCGGAAGAGAGTAGCAGATGAAAGTTCTGCACGAACGAAGGAATAGCGAACCAGTTCGGCTTCGAGTCATGCGCCGACTCTCGCGAGAGGGTGGGTGAAGCGTTGACAGAAGAGC
>CAYSHJ010001045.1:0-3332 GCA_964430385.1 uncultured Planctomycetaceae bacterium | reverse complement strand
TGACGAGATGCTTGTTCATTTTTTCCTTCGTGGCCCAGGCAAGCATTTGGTGTGTCCTACCGCCATCCCCGGCTTGCGGCATTTGCTATTCCTGCTTCGCGTCAAAGGGCTTGCGCCACCCCCCTCAACAAGTCCGTTCCTCGCGGAATACGACGCTTTTCTTCGCGACGTCGCGGGCCTCGCCCCGGCCACGCGCCGGGCTCGCATTCACTACGCGAGCGAATTTCTCCGAGGCGTCTTTGGTGATGGCGCCATCCATGCGGAGCGTCTGCTGCCCAAGCATGTTCACGCTTTCGTTGCTGGTTTTGGGCGCGCCGGTCACTTCGCCTCAGTCTTGGTGGCGGCCTCTGCGTTGCGCAGGTTCATTTACTGGCTGCAACTCCAAGGACGCTGTCCGGGCAGCCTCGTTCTTGCGGTTCCGTCATTCCGCACCCATAGGCACACCTCCTTGCCGAAGGCCATGACGGACCGCCAGATGCGTGCGTTCCTGGTCACGTTCGATCGTTCCTCACCGGTCGGCTGTCGCGACTATGCGATGGCTCTTTGCCAGCTCGACCTCGGACTCCGTAGCGCGGAAGTCGTCGCCTTAGCGCTCGATGACGTTGACTGGCGCAACGGAACGATCCGCATAAGGGCAGACAAGTCGCGCCGCGATCGGTTGTTGCCTTTGTCAAAGCGGGTCGGCCGGGCCTTAGTCGAGTTCCTTCGTCATGGGCGGCCCAAGACCACCTGTCGCTCACTCTTTGTCCGCTTAACACCCCCAGTTGGCACACCGGTGACTTGCGCTATGCTTCGCTTCATCTTTGGTCGGGCATTCGCCAAAGCCGATGACTGTGCGAAGTTTTCCGGCACGCACGTTCTGCGGCATACGGCCGCCACACGCCTGTACCGTCGTGGGGCGAACCTCAAGCAGGTCGCTGACATCCTTGGTCATCAATGTCTCGATACGACCGCCATCTATGCCAAGGTCAATCTCCAACAACTCGCAGCAGTCGCGTTGCCTTGGCCGAAAGGAGGACGATCATGAGTCGTCGAATGACGATGACCGACAAGGTCGAACAGTATCTGGCTTATCGCCACGACCTGGGTTACGAACTCCGTAGGGAAGGAGCATACCTTAGAACGTTCGGAGGTTACGTCGACAGCATCAGGCATCGCGGAGCGCTCACCACGGAAGTTGCCGTCCGCTGGGCACGCCTTGCCGCTTCAAAGAACCCGGCGTCCTGGGCTCGTCGATTGGAGCTGGTGCGCTGCTTCGCCCGTTATTTGGCAATCTTTGAACCCGGCACGGAAATCCCGCCGGTAGGTCTTCTCGGTTCCTTCCATTGGCACAAGACGCCACACGTCTACACCGAAGCCGAAGTGTCGGCCTTGGTTTCAGCAGCATCGCAGTTGCGTCCGGTGGGTCGGTTGAGACCGCGAACGTACCGCACACTGATCGGTCTGTTGGCCTGTACTGGATTACGCGTGTCGGAAGCGCTGCGCTGTATCCGCTCGGACTTCGACGCCAACCAAGGAATTCTCACCATTCGGGAGACGAAGTTCGGCAAGTCACGGCTGGTGCCGTTGCACCCGTCCGTCACCAAGAAGATGCTCGCTTACGGGAGAGACCGTGACCGGCTCTTGCCCGTCACACAAACCGATCGGTTCTTCGTCGCCGATCGCGGCACTCAACTGCATTACCAAGCAGTGCGCAAGGTCTTTCGCATGCTGTGCGACAAGCTGGGCATCGCCGGACGCGGCTGCCGACCTAAGCCGGGTATTCATGACATGCGGCACACCTTCGCCTGTCGTCGGATCGCACGGTGGTACGACGCGGGCGGCGATGTCGCTCGCGGTGTCCCGGCTCTTTCGACGTACTTGGGTCACGCCACAGTTCGCGATACCTATTGGTATCTGACCGCCACGCCTGAGTTGCTCAATCGAGCGGCGGCGAGGTTTGAGCCGTTCGCTTCCTTAAGTCACAGGGAGGTGCAGCCATGACACGATTACCCAAGAGACCGAGCTTCGCGGGCCTTGTTCAGGAATTCTTTGGCGACCGATTGATCCAGCAACAAAACGCAAGCGCCCATACCGTGGCGTCGTACCGCGATACCTTTCGCCTGCTGCTCCAGTACTTCCAGAGGCGCCATCGCAAAGACCCGACGACCCTCACCATGGAGGACCTCGACGCGCCGATGCTGCTGGCGTTCCTGGACGATTTGGAGAAGCATCGCAAGAACTCAGTCCGCACACGGAATGCCCGACTGGCGGCGTTACGTTCCTTCATGAAATACGCCCAGGCACGCGACCCGAGCGGCCTGGCCATCGCACAGCGCGTCCTGGCCATACCGGCAAAGCGTTTTCACCGACCACTGCTGGGCTATCTCACGCGCGAGGAAGTGTCGGCAGTGACGGCGGCGCCAACTCAAGCAACCTGGAGCGGCAGGCGCGATCGGGTACTGTTTGCTCTTCTCTACAACACAGGGGCACGCGTGTCGGAGGCGATCGGCCTTCGCCGTTCGGACGTGACTCTGAAACCGATTCGAGTCGTGCGAATTCGCGGCAAAAGACGCAAGGAGCGACAAGTACCTCTGTGGAAGTCCACGACAAGGTTGTTGGCCGATTGGCTCAAAGAGATCGATGCCGACCCTGAGACGCCGTTATTTCCTAACCGGCACGGCTGTGCGATGTCCCGATCAGGGATCGAAGACCGACTCCGGGAAGCATTGGCCACCGCCGTCACGTCGTGTCCGTCGCTGCGCAGCAAAGCTGTTTCACCTCACATCCTGCGGCACACGACAGCGATGCACTTGTTGCAGGCCGGCGTCGAGATGACCGTGATCGCGTTGTGGTTGGGTCATGAAAGCACCGAAACGACCCATCAGTACATCGAAGCCGACCTGACAATGAAGCAACGCGCCCTGGACAGATTGGCAGAACCACCGGCCCGCAAAGGCCGCTTCCATGGCAAAGACGATCTGCTGAAGTTCCTCGACAGTCTCTGAGCCCTTGCGCAAGTCGATCGTGTCCGCTTTACTCCCCTCCTTGTCCTCGCATCGGGGACAAGGACTGTCTGAGCCTTTGATTTTTCACAGCATTGCCAAGACGGATTATGCGGAGTCAGGCCGTCCGCCACCCCAGCATACTTGGGGCAGGCGGCTCGGCCTCTGCATAATTCGCACCTCCGCATAATTCACAGCACCGGAAAGGAGCATACCTTGCCCACGACCTTGAAGGAGCTGGTCAGCCAGCTCCAGCAGGCGGAGATCGTTCCGCGCCCCGACCCCGAAGAATGGGCCACGCTCATCGAGCGCATCAGCCGTCCCGCCAAGATCGCCGAGGTCCACGAG
>CAYSHJ010001044.1:0-4169 GCA_964430385.1 uncultured Planctomycetaceae bacterium | reverse complement strand
AAATCTTCGTGCGTTCCAGCAACTCGGCGCGCACCGAGTCGCTGACGGCGATGATGCGGCGGCCCCACGTCGCTTGAAACGGCAAGCGTTCGCGCGGCTGCAAGAAGTCATGCACGGTCAGCACAAACGGGCAGCCCAGTCGCTTCGCCAGCCACGTCCCCAGTGGTAACAGACGGCGCGATTGAATGTGGATCAACGCCGGCGGGTCGTCCATCAAGTCTTGTCGCATCCAGTGTTGGACCACGCAGCCCCACAGCGGCGCGAGCAGATGCGGGTATTCGGAGATCGACAGTTCAACACGCGTGTCGGCTTCGACCATGCGCGCCGACGGGCAGATGACTTCCGTTCGGAATCCGTGCCGCGAGAGATGTTCGGCCAATCGCAGCGTGTACGCGCTGGTGCCTCGCAACGAGAACGTGTCGGCGAGCAAGAGAACCAGCGGGTCGGACGAAGCGGAGGACATGGCTGAATGTCCTCAACGCTGGTCGTCGCAGATTGCAAATTGCAAATTGCGAATTGCAAATTGTGAATTGTGAACAAAGCGTCGGCTCAATGGCCGATTTGCAATTTGCAATTTGCAATTTGCAATGGTCATTTGGCAATCTGCCTTTGGCGGTGTCATCGAACTCGGCGAGTGCCGCCGAATGTCGGTCGGTTCAGAATCAAGTTTAGCACGAAGGCTTGCTTGAGACCGGCGGGGTCTTTCATCATCTGGGCGACGCCGATGGCGGTGGCGTTCGGTTCAGCCGTCACGATCGTCGCGGCTTGTAGGGAGCGTTGTTGCTCGGCGCCCGTGAACCGGCCTAAGTCGTGCTGGACTTTGTCGGCGACGCCGTGGCCAAGATGCTCCTGCGCCTGTTTCGCGAGGCGATCCTGCATGTGCTCGGCGAGGTGTTGCCGCACGCCGGAACCGAGATTGCTCGAACCGGGGCCTTTGCGTTGAGCAATTCGCCCGCCGGGAGGTGGTCCTTGATTCGTCGAGTCCTCCTCGTCCGTGGTCCGCAACCTGACCAATCGTTGTGGGGCCTCGGCGGCACGTTTCGGTTTCGGGCGGGGACGCGGTTTGGGTTCGTCATCTTCGATCACCTCCAGCACCTCGTCATCGGCTGGCTGGCCCATCACATTTTTGAGGAAGCGGTTGATCTCGGCTTGCAGATCCTTTTCGACGCGCTTGCCTCCCGGCTGTGGCTGCACTCGGCCGGCCGCTACGGGAGGCACGTTGCCTTTGTTGCCGTTAATGACGCTCCACAGCCAACTGACGAACGCAATGATCACGAACAGCACCGAAAGAAACTGTTCCGCCCCGGCGAGTAGGGGCGCGATTGGCTGGCGCGTCGGCAACAGGGCGAGCAGCAGGGAGTCGGAGAAAAAGATGCTGTCCATGACGGAGCCTTTCGAGACACGGCCGGATGCCGAGATTTCAAATTTCGGATTTGAAATCTGAAATCTCAAATCTGAAATCTCAAATCTGAAATCTGAAATCTGAAATCTGAAATCTGAAATCGCTATTTCCCAATGGGAGTCATCTCCGCGCCGGCGATGGTGTCTCGCATTTTAGTATCGGCTTGCACGTTCTTCAGTTCATAGTAATCCAGCAAGCCGAGCTTGCCTGTGGACAACGCTTCCGCGATGGCCATCGGCACGGCGGCTTCGGCCATCACGACTTTCGCGCGGTTCTCTTGAATGCGCGCGATCATTTCCTGCTCGGCGGCCAACGCGGCGGTGCGTTGCTCCTCGGCTTTGGCCTGAGCGACTCGCACGGACGCTTCGGCTTGATCGGCTTGCAGCCGTGCACCGATGTTCTCGCCGACGTCGACGTCCGCGATGTCGATCGACACGATCTCGAACGAGGTCTGTGCCTCCAGACCCTCGCCCAGCACCGTGCGTGAGATTTTGTCCGGATTGGACAGGACTTCTTTGTAAGACGTCGTGGAGCCGATCGCCTGCACGATGCCCTGGCCGACGCGCGCGATGACCGTCTCCTCCGTCGCACCACCGACGAGCTGTTTGATGTTCGTCCGCACGGTCACGCGTGCGCGGACCTTGAGCTGAATGCCATCCTTCGCCACGGCGTCCAGCGTGCCGCCGCGTTTCAGGTCCGGGCAGTCGATGACTTTCGGATTCACGCTGGTGCGGATGGCGTCGAGCAAATCGCGTCCGGCGAGATCAATCGCGGCGGCGGTCTGCCAATCCAAATCGGTCAGCCCCGCGCGATGTGCGGCGATCAACGCGCGAATCACATTCGGGATGTTGCCGCCCGCCAGATAGTGAGCTTCCAACGCCTTCGTGGTGATCGGATACGACCGCGTCAGCCCCGCCTGCACGGCCATGATCTTGGCGCGGACGATGAGCGTGGGGCTCACCTTTCGCAGCGACATCATCAGCAGGCTGCCCAGTGAGATGCCGGCGCGCGTCGCCACACACTGAATCCACAGGCCGAAATACCGGAACAGCACGATCAAAAACACGAGGGCGAGAAGCGCCGCCAAAATGAACGCACCGACTAGCAGTGGTTTCCATTCAGGATTTTGGGCAAGCAACGTCAGTGAGTTCAAAATGGTCTCCTCGAAGCGCCTCGCGGCAAGCCGCCAGCTTGCTTGCCAGGTCTCTGGGACACGCTCACAAGCTGGCAGCTTGTGGCTACGGGGTGGGAGTGGGTTTAACTCTGACTGAAATCATCGTCAAGCGGCGTGTGTTCTTCCACGGCCAGCGGTTGCGAATCGGTGACCTGATCCGCGCCGCTGCCTTCGCGAATTTGCCGCACGAGCAAGCGATTGCCCTTCTTGGCTAAAACTTTGATCGGCGTCTGGGGCGCCAGCAGCATGCCTTCGCTTTCCGCGTGCAGCCGCTTGCCGTCGACCAACACCAAACCGCCCGGAGCTAACCGAGTCAAGGTCGTCCCGGTGAGGCCGATCAATTTCGACAGCCGTTCGGTCTCGGCGGTGTATGGTTCCATTTCCTCCAGGCTGGGAGGGTTCATCAACCGCTTGCCGTATTCGGTGCGTGGGAAGATGTAGAAGGCGGTCCCCAGCACCGACGGAAACAACACCAGCAGCGCCAGGACATAGGCCATGAATAAAGTCATTTGGTCGGTCTTGAACCAAGCGTGCCAGGCCGCCCAGATCGACACCACCAACGTGATCGCGGCGGCCGTCATGATCAGGCCTCCCGACGGAATAAACACCTCCGCCACCAACAACGCCAGCCCCAAAGCCAGCGTCAGGATCGCCATATTTGCGTAACTGTCCATGACGAATTGTGGACCTCAAGGGGAGTGATGCGGTTTTCCCAACGCGGGCTTCGCCCGCAACCTTGCTCCCTCTCCCCCGCAGCGGGGGAGAGGGCCGGGGTGAGGGGGCTGTCTTCGAATGCCGATTGACCGTTCGTCCCCCTCACCCTAACGCGGGCTTCGCCCGCAACCTTGCTCCCTCTTCCCCGCAGCGGGGGAGAGGGCCGGGGTGAGGGGGCTGTCTTCGAATGCCGATTGACTGTTCGTCCCCCTCCCCCCAACCCCCTCCCCCCCCGCCGGGGGGGGGGGACCAATCGCGCGCATGATTCATGATCGAAGCCTCTGAACCTGTCTCAAGCACCACCGCGGCGGCGAGCAAGTTTACTGGTCGGCGAAGAGGGCACAAGCAAGCGTCGATTTAGCGTCCTCGTTGATTGTCGAATTGCGCGATCTGCCAGCGTGACGAAAACCGGAAGCCCATGCGCGCGGCCTCAACTTCGAGCCAACACGACTTCGCCGTCAATTCGTCACGCGTGCGGGCTTGTGGCATCAGCCAGACGTGCTCGCGGCCGACCCGCGGCCACTCGGCCAAGTAATCGACGATCTCGCGCAAATCGGACGGCTGATCGACCACGAACTTGAATTGGTACGCAGCCGACTCGATCAACCGAGAGATGACTTCGCGATTCATCCGCGTCCGCTCATGCCGTTTCTGCCAGCGAGCCGCGTCGAGCGTTCCGACGCGTGCTGGCGCCGAGTTCGCCAGCTTCGGGCTGATCGACATCAAACTGACGGGCGCGGAGCGAAACACCGTCCCGGCTGTTTCCATCGTGACGTAGTGTCCGTCCGCGAGCAGCGCCTCGCAAAACGGAACGCAGTCCGGCTGCAACAGCGGTTCGCCCCCCGTGAGAACCACGTGTTCGACACCGAACTCTCGCAC
>CAYSHJ010001043.1:0-2220 GCA_964430385.1 uncultured Planctomycetaceae bacterium | reverse complement strand
CCACATCGCGCGGCAAACCAACACGTACGCCTCCGTCGTTGAGTGCCTCGATGATTTTATAGACATACGCCGGCCCGCTGCCGGACAACCCGGTGACGGCATCCAGAAGTTTTTCATCGACCGCCACGGCCACTCCGACCGTCGACAACAATTGTTCCACGAGCACCGCGTCCTCTTTGCTCGCCGCGCCGCCGATGGCGAACCCACTGGCGGAAGCTCCGACCAAACAAGGCATGTTGGGCATCACCCGCACTAATCGAGTCTGCTCGCCCAGCCCCGCGGCCAACGACTTCAACGGAATCCCGGCCGCGATCGAGATCACCAGATGCTGCGGCGTGACTTTGCCGTTGAGTTCACTGAACACACCGCTCATCTGCTGCGGTTTCACAGCGAGAATCACAATTTGCGACGCCAAGACAACCTCAGCGTTCGAATCGACAAGGCGAGCCTTTGTCTCATCCGCGAAGCGTTGCCGAGCTTGCGGGATGACGTCGCTAGCAACGATCCGGTCAGACGTCGTGAACCCCGCCGCGCACAACCCCCGAGCGAGCGCCGTCGCCATCTTCCCCGCGCCGATAAAGCCGACTCGCCAAGTCATGTTGTGTTCCCTGTCCTCTGATCTTTGACTTCTGGCCTCTGACTCACAGCACACCGTATGTGCGATACGCCTCGCCCGCCAGCATACCCGCTTTGATCGCGTCGCGAGTCACACTTTCGGCGTACACTTTGTCCCATGCTCGGCGAATCGCGTCGGCTTCGAGTTCTTGCGGCACGACGACGACGCCGTCGACGTCGGCAATCACCAAATCCCCCGGACGGAACTCGATCCCGCCAATCTCGACCGGCACGTCGAGGTCGATGACTCGCTGGCGATGCAAACTGTCGAGCACATTCATTCCGCGTGCCCACACCGGAAAGCTCATCTTCGTCATCTGCCGGACATCGCGAACCATGCCATCCACGAGCGCACCGACACAACCCCGATTCTTCGCCGCCGTCGTCAGCAACTCGCCCCACAGGCCTGATCGCGTCGAACCGTTCGCGGCGCAGACGAGCACCTCGTCCGGCTGGCAACTGTCAACGGCTTGCAGTTCCAATTCGTACGGCTGCGGATCAAGATGAGCCATGTCGGCCCAGAGGGTTGTCTTGCAGCGGCCGACAAGCACTCGATCGCACACGGTCATTGGCCGCAGCGGCACCGACGGCGAATGCCGACGACGACCGAGCGAGTCCAACGCATCCGAAACAACAGCCGCGGTCAACGACTGCCGCATCATCTCGAGTGTGATTTCCGTGGGTGATGCCGTCATCTTGTCCTTCCGGTGGGAAAAAGGGGTCAGGACTTTTTCCTAGGTCTTCCTCTTGGTCTCGTCGTACATTCGAGGCCAAGCCGAACTGCACTGCTTTTGACCCAGCGATCATCACCAAATGGAAGACCTCGGCGAATGCAGGTTCGCACGGCTTTGACTTCGGCATCGGTTTCGGGGCGGTTCACCCAAGACCGCCAAGTCCGCGGCAACGGTGGATCGTCGGGAATAGCCAGCCAGCGGCACTCGCCGGCGGCCGGCTGACGTGCGTGAGCGGAACCCCACAGCCAGTCTTCCGCCAACGGGGTGAACTGGGCGCGAAGCGGATTTCGCTCGACATACCTAATCACCGTCAACAGGTGCTCGTCGGATTGAATCGGAAACGACTTGAACCGTCCCTGATACAGATGCCCAGTCCCGCCCGTCTTGTAGTGCGCATGCCAACGCATCGTATGCATCACAGTCAGCCGCCGAAAGAAATCGCTGACCTGATCGTCAGCCGTCGGTCGCACCACAAAGTGCCAGTGATTCGGCATCGCGACCATTGCGTAGATCGGCAGAGGCACAAGCTGCCAAGTCTCATCGAGCACTCGCATGAACGCCGTGTAGTCTTCTGGCTTCTCAAAGATCGCCAGCCGAGCGACCGCTCGATTGAGCACATGGAACACCTCCCCAGCCGGACAAACTCGTTTGACTCTTGCCATTCACGCAGCGTAACAACCCGATTGCTTAAAACAAAGAGACCTGACCCCTTTTGACTTCCAGCCGCTGGGGAACTCCGCCGAAGAACGCGTACGCCCGCACATGACCGTCCAGAAACGAGACTTGATCCTGACGCTCATACGCCCGCACAAACGTCGCCCGACTGAACGCCAGCCGCACGCAAAAGAATTGCAATGTCCGCTCTTGCCCG
>CAYSHJ010001042.1:0-20262 GCA_964430385.1 uncultured Planctomycetaceae bacterium | reverse complement strand
CCGCCAACTCCGCCTGGCTCCTGACGCTCTCCATGAAACCAGCCCTTCACTACAAGAAAGCCGCCCTCCACTCCAAGCGGATCGTCTCCGTTCCACATGAGTACCCCGTACGCAATTGGCAAGCCTACTGCCAAGGTGAGAACAACTAGCGCGAACGGTCGCAGCGATTCAGGCACCGAAGACCAGAATAGCTTTTTCGTGTTGCCAGCCAAACGAGACAGAAGGCAAATGACTGGATTGGCGAAGAGACACTTAATCTCCTTAGCCCTGACCCAATTCGGCATGCCGTCCGTCCACACCAAGTCCATTCGGGAGAGTTGACCGCTGGCTGCCAGTTGCTGGAATTCAGCTCGCGAAATGGGGCCGGCTTTCTTGCGGTCCCGGGTGTAGTACCATTGCTTGTCCAAAATAAATCCCCTTTGATGGCGCAACCCCGGAAATAGACACGCGACCGCGTTGCTTCCTTTTTCAGGCGGAGTTCAATCGGCTTTTTTCGCACCCGTTTCTTAATCACCTGTTTTGACGTCATCAACCATCACTCGCAGCAACAGAAACCACGGCGACCCCGTGCGAGGTTTTAAAGTTTTTCCCAAGGGGTACTGCATACCCGTCTCGTTGATGGTCACGGACACGACCTTGAAAGTTACTGCCGGGGCCCCCCCACTCCCAGATTCACGCAGTCGCTGGGCCGCCTTGTCACTCAGGTCCGTCACGTCAAAGCGATAACGGCCACGCCCGGCTTTAGGCTTGGCCTCCTCTGGTTGTTCACCCTCAAATGTCCTTTTCTTTTCGACGTAAAGCAAATAATAGACATCAGATTCGCCATCCCCTGCGAAAAGGTTGGATATAGGAATGGAGCCGCTCAACATTGCGTTATAAGTCCCTTTTCCATCGGCTGCGAATTTGAGAACGGGTGAGGGTGCGTTCCAACTCGCCCACTTGCCGGCCAGGTTTTTCATAAACCAATCATTCGCCTGAGCCAGCTTGAGCGTGTCGCCGTAGTCTGCGGGCCTTCTGTCCTTGGGCAACTGTTCCAAAAGCTCAAGGAGCGGGGTCGTGCCGCCGCTGTATCGAGCCTGGGTGGGACGAGCTTCCTGTCCTGGGTTTTTATCTGATCCGGAGTTTTTCGCGCCCGATCTCGGACCGACGAATTCGACGGCATTAACCTCGATTTGCACGATGCCACGTCGGAGCTCGACAGCGTTGATCCTGAAGCTAATTTCAACACCACCCGCCTTCACCGAATCGTCAAGCGTCGCCGCCCTCCGGTCGTCGAGTCGAATCATCTCAAAGCGATAATACGTTCCTTTCGCTTCGACATTGCTCGTCGGCATGCGTTCGTCCTCCGGTCCGAACGAATGTCGCGTGGTGAAACGGAGAAAAGAGTCGCGCCCCCAAAGCGCTATCGGTGGAACGAAACCGTCCAACAAGGCGTTATTCTTTCCACTGCCGTCTGGATACCAGTGAATATACGGGGATGGTACGTTCCAACTCGCTCGCCGCCCGACGAGTTCCTTCTGACACCAATTACTTGCCTGGGCAAGCTTCAGCGTGTCGTCGGAGCCAGAGGGCCGTTTTTCGTTGGGGAGTTGCTCCAATAACTCGACGAGGGGGGTCGCCTCGTTCGCCCCAGCCTGCTCGGTGGAACCGTCCGTGTCAGGCGAAGCAGCGGACGCTATCGCAGCTTGCAACTTCTCGAAAGCAGTGATTACGGTCGGGCTGGTGTTAAACTTTAACGCAGAATTTCTGGCTGCAGCACAGTTGATCCCCATTGCCTTTCCTGCATTCGTGGCGAGACCTCGTAAGTCGGAGCCTGCCGGTTCAGCGCCCTCCTTCTTCAAGACTTCGTATTTGGCAAAAATGGTCTTGAATTGGTTGACAGAGTCAGTCAACGCATCTATTGCACTGGCGAAACTCGTGGCGTCGTTTGCAGAATCGAGCTTCTTTGCAATCTTCTGCTGAGTATCAACGAATCGCGCCAAGTCCGCCCGAGCCTGATCGATTTCGCTTCGCTTGAACCAGAGCGGCCCAAATATGATCAGAAAGGCAGCGCCTGCGAGAAGCACAGGCACCGCGATAATGCTCCCTGTGATCCACCGCTTCCGCCGTAGTCGACGTTGCTGCGTGGGCTGGACCGCGCTTTCCAGTGGTGGTAGCGGCGGCGGTTCAGCGCGCCGCGATCTTGCCCGGATCGGTCGCGGGGCGGGGGGAAGCTCCTCATCGGGTGACTCGGCGTCCACGAATGGCGTGTTTTCTCCCGGTTTCTCGGCCTGTGCCGATGAACTCGCGGGCACGAGCACGATCGCGCCGCACTTGGGATCGGGACACTTCGCCTTACGCCCGGCAGCGCTTTCCGGAACCTTGAACTTACGACCGCATTTATTACAGGCCATCGGAATGTGCATGGTTCACTCCGCGATGCGAGTTCCCTTTTCGGGTCGGATCATTGACTTCCCCGATGTTGTATGTCCAGTCGCCGAAGCGAGAAAACCCAGCCTAACGCGAATCAATCCGGGACTATCGCGGGTCATTGGGCGACTTCAACTTTGTTCCCTGAAAACTTCCTGACCATAACGAATTCCAGGTGCGCATTGTCACCGCCGGGCTTGCCCCGGCGGAGCCATGACTGGAGAGCTACAAAAACAAACCGCGCGGTAGGCGGCTCTCCGTGGGGCTTGTCCCCACGGGAGCAACGACAGCGAAACGGCTCAGTCATTCGCTCCGTTGGGATGAGCCCAAACGGGGGCGAAAGTCAAGCAGTCGTGCCCTTGGGGTAGCTGGCCAGTCATGGCTCCGTTGGGACAAGCCCAACGGTGGCCTCGCACTTTTACACCTGGAATCCGTTAGTGTCAGAAAACTTTCATTTACATTTAGACCCGCGCCCCACACATACCGTTATTGGTCCGCTTCCCTCGTTTGCGCCTCCTTGCACGCGGCAATCGCTTGCTCCATGACCGCTATCCCGTGCCTGTCGGCGGGTGCGAGCTTCCCCGCGTTGTCGAATTCACGAAGCACCGCGAGCGCCTTTTCGTACCACTCGATCGCTTTCGCATACTGTTTCTTCGCCTGCTCAATTTGACCGAGATTGTAGTAGCGCACGTTGAGGATGATCTGCGTTTGTGCATTTGACAGGTCGCCCTTCGCCAGCCTGGAGCTGATTTCCAAGGCCTCCTGGCAATACTTCAATGCCGCGTCGAGATCGGCCGCCTGCACACTTTCGTTGCAAAGATTGTTGAGCGCAGTCGACAGGTCGTGCTGGGCCTGGGCGTTGTTCGGATCCGTCTTCGCCAGCTTGCGGCCGATGTCTACCGCCTGCTCGTAATACTTCAGCGCCTGGTCCCGTCTTCCCAGCCGCCCGCTGATGGTGCCGAGTGCGGTGATCGCGGCAAATAGGTCGCGCTGGGCCTCCGCATTGCTCGGATCGGCGGACGCCAGCTTGGTGGTGATGTCGTAGAACTTCCGGTAATACTCCAGCGCCGGGTCCAGCTTGTCCGCCTTCTCGCTGAGTTTGCCGAGCCTCTGGTACGAGGCCGACACGTCACGCTGGGCCTGGGCATTCATCGGAGCGACCGACGCCAGCTCGCTGCGAATCGTCAAGGCTTCTTCGTGATACCTAAGTGCTTCTTCCAGATCGACCGCATTCGTGCATACCTCTCCGAGATCCTCTAACGAGGACGCGAGGTCGCGCCGTGCTTGGCCATCGTTCGGAGCGGCCTCGACGCGTTTTCGGTCGATTTCCAGGGCCTCCTGATGATACTTTCGGGCCTTATCCAGGTTCCCCGCTTCCGCGCTTATTTGACCAACCTTGCCTAACGATACGGACAAGTCGCGCTGCGCTCGGGCACTGGATCGATGAGCCGCAGCCAGCTTGCGGCGGATTTCAAGGGCGTTCTCATGGTAGTTCCGCGCTGCATTCAGATCACCTTCCAGCGACGATAAGTCACCTAAGTGTTCATAGGTTACTGAGAGTTCGCGTGTTGCCTCCCTGTCGGCCGGGTCTTGATCTGCCAGTCTCTTTTTGATCTTGAGCATTTGCGCGAAGTGGTCGCGCGCCCTTGCCAGTTCTCCCATCTGCTGAGAAGCGATCGCCAAGCGTTCGATCACCGTTGACAGGTCGCGCAGGGCCTCAGTATCGGTCGGATCAACCGCGGCAAGAGCCTGAGCGATTTCGTAGGCGCGGTCATACAGTGTGCGGGCTGTTTCCGCGGCGCTCCCCTCGTCCGACCCGATCCGCAGGGACAAATCGCCGAGTTCGCAAAGTACGACCATCTTGTTGCGGTCAATGTCGGAGGGGTCCACATGCTCCCCAGAGATTTGCGCGAGGTCATTGAGCGCATCACGGAGCAGCTTGCGTCGCACGTCAGCGGCACCGGGAACATTCTCCAGGCCTCGCTGCACGTTGAAGATGACGCCCCGGAGCGTATCCAACGCCAGCCGGCCATGACGGCGTGCCACGTCGGCATTTTGCTCGGCCTTCTGCTGTGCGGCGATGGCGTCGCCGGCACTCTTGTCAGCCTTGGTGGCATTCTCTTGGGCCTGCCGGGCGTTCGCTTGGGCGACATTGTTGGCGTGCCGCTCGCGCTGGGCGGCCTGCTCGGCCGCGAACGATTGCCGCCGAGCTTCCAGCAAACCCAAGCTCGTGCCAACGATGCCGCCAACCAACGCCAGGAACAGCAGCGCCGCCGCCAGCACCGGACCCCTGTTTCGCCGGAGGAACTTCCTCAACTTGTAAGCCGCCGACGGCGGGGTGGCCTCGACGGGTTCGTCGGCCAAATAGCGCTGCACGTCCCTGGCCAAACCGTTCGCGGTCTCATACCGCCGCGCGCGGTCCTTCTCCAGCGCCTTCATCGTGATCCAGTCCAGGTCGCCGCGGACGAGCTTGGTCAGCTTCGCCGGCTCCGTTTGCCGCTGCGCCGAGATCGATGCCAGCGCCTCGCCCGAGTCAGAGAGTCGAGTGCTCGGCTTGGGTGGCTCCTCCTCCTTGATCATGCGGAGAATCTCGGCAAACGCTGCCTCCTTGAGCCGCTTGTGGCTTAGCGGCGTGCTGCCCGTCAGGAGCTCATACAACAGCACTCCTAGCGAGTAGATGTCGCTGCGGGTATCAACGCCCAGGGCGCTCATCTCCGCCTGCTCCGGGCTCATGTATTCCAGCGTGCCGACGATCGTGCCGTATTGCGTGAACAGTGTCCGCTCGGTCAGCTTCTGCTCGGTCGCCTTCGCCACTCCAAAGTCGATCACCTTGGGGACCGGCTTGCCGTCGTAGAGCGTGATCATGACGTTGGACGGCTTGATGTCCCGGTGAATGATCCCCTTTTGGTGGGCGTGCTGGATCGCCTGGCAGACCGGCAAAAAAAGCTCCAGCCGCTCGCGCGGCGACAGGTGGTTGTCGTCGCAGTATTTGGTGATGGGCACGCCGTGGACCAACTCCATGACGAAATACGGCCGGCCACCCCCCCACGCCCCCCCTTCTGAAGGGGGGGAAGGGGGGGTCTGGCCGGCGTCGAGCACGCGGGCAATATTGACATGGTCCATCATGGCCAATGCCTGCCGCTCCGCCTCAAAGCGGGCGATGATTTGGCGGCTGTCCATGCCCGGCTTGATGACCTTCAGAGCGACCTTGCGATGGACGGGCTGGGTCTGCTCGGCCATGTAGACCGTGCCCATGCCGCCCTCGCCGATCTGCTGCAGCAGCTTGTAGGGCCCGATGACTGTGCCAAGTTGTTCGGTGATTCTGGAGTGCTCAATCGTGGGGACGAGGGAGGGTGGCTTCAGGAAGCTCTCGTCAGCGTTCTCATGGGCACCTAGCAGCACTTCGACGCGCTGCCGCAGCGCGGTGTCACCGCCACACGCCGCGTCCAGGAACGCGGAACGCTCGTCAGCGGGCTTGGCGATGGCCTGATGGAAGAGAATTTCTTCGCTCATCATCTTACTCCGGGCCGTCCAGGCGGCCTCTACTTGCACTAGCGTAAAAGAGACGGAGAAAGCACCAGGGAATTTCGACACTTCTCACCAAAGCCGACAACCAGCTCTGGTGGATGAGCCGGAACGCGCTAGCGTCCGGTTTTCGCACCAGAACCGGACGCTAGCGCGTTCCGGCTGATGAGGCTGTCGGCTTCGGGGAGAAGTGTCAACTTTCGAAATGTTTCCGGTTCTACCTCAACGGTCGCGGACCTCGGCCTGGAGCCAGGCGCGGGCGTAAGCCCAGTGGCGGTCGGCCGTGGTCGGTGAGATGCCCAGCACCTCAGCGGCCTGCTCGCCGGTGAGTCCGACGAAGTAGCGCAGCTCCACGAGTTTGGCTTTGAGCGGGTCAGCTTCGGCAAGCTTGTGGAGCGCTTCATCGAGAGCCAACAGCTCCGCGTCGGGCCGGGGCGCGGCGATGCCATCCAGGTCATGGCGGTCGAAATCGCCGCCCCGCTTGTGCGTCAGTTTGCGGCGCGCGCCGTCGATGAGGATGCGGCGCATGGCCGTCGCCGCGGCTGCGAAAAAGTGGCCGCGGTCCTGGAACGACTGCGGGCGATTTTCGTCCACAAGTCGGAGATATGCCTCATGCACTAGCGCCGTCGCCTGCAGCGTCTGCCCGGGTTTTTCTTGAGCCAGTTTCGCCGCCGCCAGTTTTCGCAATTCGTTGTAGACCAGGGGCAACAGTTGCTCGGCCGCCGACGGGTCGCCGGATTCGATCTGGCTCAGGATCTTGGTGACGTCGGACATGAAGTGCTCGGGGGACAAGGCGAATGTGGAGCCAACTGTACTTCCAACATAACGCATTTACCTTCCCAGAGACTCAAACGACCGCACCTCATTCAGCGCGACCCGACCTGAAACCAGAATGCTCATGGGAAGCGCAAACACCGCAAACAGGGTCAGGTCCAGTTATTCGTGGCCCAACGGCCACGTTAAGTGAGATTACTCTCGTGTCTAATCAGAGCGTGGACATCGAGCGCGGCTCGACCCACGCTACTTGATGAACGACAGACGATATACGCTCCGTTCGACTTGCACGTCGATCGTTTTGCCGACGAAGTTCGGACGCTGTTCGCTGTAGTTGAGCGGATGGGAGAGCAAATCCTCGCCCAGCGGCAGTAACTGACCGTTGCGTTTGTCCAGAACCACGACTTTGAATTTCGCGGTGTCAACGGTTCGCGGCTGCGCGGCGGATGGCAGCATGACCTTCGCGGCCAGCACCAAGATCGGAACATCGGCCGGTTGAGCGGCGTTGACTCCTTGCCAGTCGAGCGTCGCGGACCACAACTGCTTGCCGGTGGCTCGGTCGATGGCGAAGCACGGGCCATGCACACGCCATTGGTCGAAGTTCATCAGCGTGACGCGCGGTTTGGCCTTGCCCGGCGCGATTGGCTCGTCAACGTTGGTCAGCAATAACCAGCGCTCGCGATCACGAAGTATCACGAAGTGCGTCAGATGCTCGATCGGCGGCAGCACGTGGTCCAATAGCTTCCGTCCGTCGACGAGATTCCACAACCGCAATCGGCCCGACGGTTCTAAAACCGCGACAGTGTCTCGCAGCGACAAACACGGCAGTGATCCGGTGGTGAATTGTTCTTTCAGCACGTCCGCGCCGCTGAGCGCATCAGTCAAACGCAGCTCGCAAGTTTTCTCCGACGACGACCAGGTCAACAGATGTCGTCCGGCACTCGTCAGCCATTTCGCCGAGCCGATTTCGCGACGAGCGAGCAAGCGACCGTCGAGCGTACTGAACACGATCACTTCGCGGCTGTCGGCTGGAGTCACAACGATGGCTCGATCGTCGCCAGAGATTTCACAACCGGCCGGCAAGCCGTCGAAGGTCCACAAGTTTTTGCCGCTGTCTAGTTCCGCGGCCACCAGCCGATTGCCCATTTGGTAACAGAGGACTTCGTCGCCGATGATCGCCGCGCGGCCCAAGCGACGGCCGGACGAATTCATCGCGAAACTGGTCGGAGTCCCTGGGATCGGCGTCGACTGTTGAGCCGGCACCGGAGTGACGACTTGCTCCAGCCGCGGATCGAACAACACGTGTTGCCACAGCAGTCGCGGCGAAGGATCGGTCGTGCCTTCAGGCGAAATCGTGTCCAGCACTTGAAAGCGGTCTCCTAGAATCAGCACTAGCCAGCGCCCGTGCCAGATCGCCGAATTGCCGACCACGTGAGCGCCGGATTGTTCGTCGAACGGTAACTTCGATTGCCACTGCACGCGGCCCAAGCTGTCGCGCGCCACCAAGGCTCGTGTCGAGGCGTCCAGTTCCAATTGCCAGTTGTCGTGAAATAGGTCGGGCGATCCATCCCAGTCGAGATGAAACGTCCGATTGACCGCCTGTTGAACGTTCGCTTTTTCCACGTGCAACGGCTCGGTTGGCCATTTCGTGTCGAACTGATCGCGGAATTCCGTGAGCCAGCGTGCAGCCAATTCGCGGCCAGTCTGCTTACCGAGACATGGCACGTCGGCGAAGCGCGTCTCCAACTCCGCGAGCAACGGCCGCGACGGCTCGACCTGTCCCAGCAAGATCCACTGCTGAGCCAGCCGCGCGGTCGCGAACGCTTGGAGTTCCTTGTCCGCCGTGCGACGCAACGTCAGCAGCGCGGCTTCCAATTCGTGCCGCTGCTTCTTCGGATCGAGTCGCTCGATCAATGCTCGTCGAGCGGTCGCGGCGATGTCGCTCCAGCCGTACAGCGAAACAAATTGTCGCAGCGAAGACGCTCCGGGCACTTCGAGCGCCGTGCGGAGTCGCTGCTGCAATTCGTCGTCCAACGACGGCCGCTCCGTTGGCGCGAGCGAGTCGCGCAGTTCGGCCAGTCGCGCACCGATCCAGCGGTCCAATCGAGCTGACACGTTGCCACCGACGTTTTCCAATTCGCTCGACTTCTCCCAAGCATCGGCCAGCTTGAGATACTCGCGCGCGGCCGCCAACGACTTTCCTTGTTGTTGTAAGTTGTGCGCTCGCAAGCGTGCAAACGTCAAACGCTGTCGCGGTTCATCGACCAGCGGCTCCAACTCGCGAATCGTGCTCTCCCGATCGCCACGCTCCAGCCGCAATTCTTCTAACAACAGCGCGACGAGTAATTGCTTGGCATCCGACGTCGGCCGCAACGCGACCGCGCGGCGCAAGTCCTCCATCCCGCGCTCTCGACGCCCCAAATGCAGAGACATTTGTCCGCGCTGTTCGAGCGCCAGCGCGTTGTCGGCGTCGTCTTCCAACGTCCGTGCGAGGTCTTGTTGCAGTTCGCGCAACGCCGGGAACACCGCGATGTGCTCGGCCGATTGTGACACCAACCGCCCGTCCGCCGCGATCAAGTTGCCCAGCAGCGACGGCACGCCGACTTCGGCGCGAGCCAACAGCCGGCCGGATCGCACATCCAGGCTGATTACCTCACCTGTGATCAGCGGCAAATGCAGAACGCCGTCGATGAGCGCTCCGCGCCCGCACGGCGGCGTGATCGTCGCCGCTTGCGGCCATGCGAGCGATCCGTCCGACAACCGCAACGCGCGGACTTCGTTTTGCCCGACGACCAACACGCATTCGTCGGTCACTCCCGCCAAAAACAGTCCGTCGCCGCGTGGCCGCTGCCATTGCACTTGTCCATCGGCCGAGCTCAAGCAGAGCAACTCGCCATGATCGGGTGCAGCGACCAGCACGCGGTCTCCCGCGACCAAGACGACGCTTTGTCGCCACCACGAATCGACTGCCGGAGCCTGAAACTCAAACCCCCGTTGCGGCGTTCGCTCGACCGGAATCGCGCGGTACACACATTGCCAACGCAACTCGCGCCGCAGTGCATCGACCGCGACGATCGATCCCGCGCCGGTCGGACAGATCACACAATCACTGGCGATCGACGGACTGAAGCCCGCGTCATGCCGCGAACTCGACCAAAATGCATGGCCCTCCGTGAGCGTTTGAGTCCACAGCAATCGGCCATCGCGTGGATCCAATACATTCAAGCGAATTTCCGCGCCATCGTCGGTCAGCACCCACAACCGGCCGCGCCACGGCAACGGCGGCCCGAGAAAGAACGCGCCCGCTCCGGACAACTCGTGATCGCCGCGCGGCCCACCCGCTTCCCAGCGCAATCGTCCGGTGCGCACCTCGACGGCAACCAGCTTGTTGAACTCCTGTGGCAAGAACATTCCGCGCCGCGCCATCTGTGGCGGCAACATCTGCCCGCCGCCGCGCTCTTGCAGCGAGAAGACCAATTCGCCGTCGCTGCTGAGCGACCCGGAACCAAGATCGTCCCACAATCGATCATTCAACCAATGCCCCAATTCAGGCCGCATCGACCGTGCGGAGCGGCCGCGCGGCGTCCCCGCGAGAACCTCACTTAGCTCGGCGTCCAGCAAGGCCGAATGCCACAGTGGCACGCCAGTCGACAACCGAAACGCACGCAGTTGCGACAACGTGCGCACCAGCACGACATCGCCGACCACGATCGGCTGCGCCGCCGGCACGATCGGCTGCTCGGCTTGTCGCCACTGATCGAGCGTGCTGCGAACTTCCTGGCGCACGCGGCCCCATCCACCGCGAAGCACCGTCGGTGAGCCAAGCCCCTTCAACGATGAACCAGAATGCGGCGAGTTCCTTTTCTCCGCCCGTTCTTCTTCCGTCGCATCCGGCTCCGGAGTTGGAGGCGCATCCTCCTCGTCGTCCGCGGCCTTGTCGTTTTCCAAGAGCGAGTGCGACCAATCGACCTGTTTCGCCGGCACGGCCGGCGCTGCGATCGCATTCCGCGACGGGCCGCCAAAGGCCATCGCCCATTCCGTCCGCAGTTCGCGGATCGCGCTCGTCGGCTTAAGTGGCGCTCCAGCCCAGCGATCGAGCCAACTGAGCGCGTCTTCATCGCGAACGAACAGCGGCATCGTCTCACGACCGTCGCGCCGAGGCACTGGCCGATCACCGAACGACTTCTTCAGTTCGCTGAGTACTGCACGACACCTCTCCGTCTGTCCTGCCAACCGCAACGCGAGCGCGAGCTGCACCGACAACTGCGGTTCTAGCGCCTTGTGAGCTTGCGGGGTTTCATGGAGTTCCTCAAAATGCCGTGCCGCTGCCAACGGCTCACCGGCATCGAGGTCTCGCAGCGCGAGTGCGTGTGTCGCCTCGTAACCGGCGGCCGAATGAAAGTACCGCCGCGCGACATCTTCGACGGCTCGCCAGTCGATTCGCGTCCGCGCCGCCTCGAGTTGCAAGCGTGCCGTGTTGGCGATCAACAACTCGTACGCCTGCCGACCCTCGGCCGAAAGATTTCCAAGCATTCGCCGCGCTTCCGACTTCACGCTCCGCGCCGGCGACTTGCCTTTCAAAAAGTCGGCCGCCCCGGCTTCGCCAGGTTCCAGAAAAAGGTCTTCGGCGCCAGCGTCCTCGGCGCCAGCTCGGCCATCATCGAGCAACGACTGCAACAGCCGCACACCCTGCGCATAATCCGGCTTCGTGGCGGAATCGCCGGGAGCGAGAAGCTGCCGTGCCTGTTGCAGCCGCTGGACAAGACGTCGTTCGCGCATCGAATCCGCTGACGAGGAATCTCCAGAGCCGGGCGTCTGGGCGCGCAAGATCCACGATGCCGCGAATGCAATCACGAAACCGAAGCAGAGTCCCAGCGTCTTTGCGAGATTCGATTGCGGCATATTCCGTCTCCGAGGAGAACTACTCGGAGGCGAAGTCTAACCTGGAGGATCCATGGCCGACACACTTAGCTGGCCGCTTGCAAATAACTTACCAGGCATCGGGGTGATTCGAGTAAAGAGCCATCCTGGAGGGCTCTCATGGACGAGAAGCCCAAGTTTAAAACCACTCTGGTCTAAACCCGGGTCACCGCCGAGAAAGTGCGCGAGCAGTCGCGGCAAGTCGACCGCGATCAACGCCAGACACGCGACCATCAAGCGGACTTCTTCGTTCTCAAAGTAAGCCCGCGCTCGGGGACAGAAGGCGGGGATGCCTTTCTTGTCCAAGGCGTCAATGAACGGGCCGCTGTGATCGAGACGAACGCTGTGCAACAGCAGCGCCACCTGTGAGTAGTCCTGAATGACGTTCTCGCGTTTCAGAAACTGCACGAGGTCAGCGAACCGTTCCGCTTCGTCGTCAGCGTCTTGCCCGGATATGCAAAAGATCGACGGATATTCGGGATGCTCGGCTTTGGGGTCCGACAGCAACTCGAAGACGAGCTTTTGCTGATGCGCGAAATCGAGCCGGTTGTTGCCGAGCAATGTCGCGCACTCGCCGCAGGGAACATTGTCGACGTGCAGCATTACTTCAGCACAAATTCATGACTTGACGACTCAGGTTGCTTGAGCTGGTACGACGACTGCCACGATATCGTCGCCGCGGTTCGTTCGCCACTTTCTGGCTCAATCCGCGTGACTTCACTCATGACGCCCGCTGATCAGTGTCGCATCAGGAATTCGTGCGAGTTAAGCAGGCTCCAGACGACATCTTCCATGTTTGCCCGATTCTTGCTGGACGGCGCGAGGAGCTTGCTCGCGGCGGCGTGCTCACTGGGAGTGGGGCGACGGCTGAGGACGGTGAGGAAGAGGTCGTCGATGCGAGCATTGAGTTCGCTTTCGGCGGACAGCCAGGTTCGTAGGTGGTTGTTGGGCTGAGTCAGCAAGTCGTTCAAGATCGGACCGCTGATGAGTTGGAACGCTTGCGAGAGGGTCGCGTCTTCGGCTCGTTCGCAATCGCAGCTTTGCAGGCGCGGCGGTTTGCCGAAGGCGGTGAGAAACTGATCGCCGCGCGCGGGATCGCCGTCGCGCTGACGGAACACGCGGACTCCCGACAGTTGAGCCGCTCGCGTCCCGGGCGGATAGCCGCTGAACGACAAGCTCACATCGAGCGTCCGCGCGAACGAGTCGGCCAATTGCTCGGCCGAAAGACGCCGGACCGCGGCATGCGAGAAGTTGGACGCATCGTCCGCATTCGTGGAGTTGGGTGCGGACGAAAGCTGGTACGTGCGCGAGGCCATGATCGTGCGGATGAGATGCCACAGGTCAAATTCGTGCGCGATGAAGTCGTCAGTCAACGCTTGCAGCAGCGCTGGATTCGACGGCGGATTCGTGGCTCGGAAGTCGTCGATTGGGTCGATGATGCCCCGGCCCATGAGGTGGAACCAAACGCGGTTGGCTTGCATCTCGGCGAAGCGGCGGTTGCTTTGGCTGGTGAGCCAGTTGGCGAGTTCGATCAAGCGATCATCGGTGGCGTTGTCCGAACTCCGTCTGCCTTGGGGAGAGGGTCGGAGTGAGGGTGTCGGAAAGCTGGACTTGTCCGCGACCGGGCGTCGCGGGCCATCGCTTCCCTCACCCGGTCTTCGGCCACCCTCTCCCGGGGGAAGAGGGGACGGGACGTTCGTTTCCAAGAATCTCGGCGCGACAATCTTGTCGGTGGCGGGATGCTTCACGTCGTTGGCGGAGCCGATGTAAACGATCTGCTCGCCGTCGAATTCGTGTGAGTCGTTTCGGTCACGGCGGCGGTTCTCCAGGATTTCGTAGTTCACCTCGCCGAAATTATTGGCCCAACCGTAGTAGTCGGTTTGAGTCCAGCGGTCGAACGGATGGTTGTGGCACTTCGTGCACTGCAAGCGAATGCCGAGGAAGACTTGAGCGACCGCTTCGGCTCGCGTCGCGGGATCCCGCAACGCGCGGTAGAAGTTGGCGGGCGGATGGTCGTAAGTGCTGCCTCGGGCCGTGATCAGTTCACGAACAAAAAGGTCGACCGGCTTGTTGGTGGCCAGGCTGTCGCGAATCCAGGCGTGAAACGTGGCGGTCCCTTTGCGGTCGAGTGTCCGTTCTTCGACGCGCAGCAAGTCGCCCCATTTGATGGCCCAGAAGTCAGCGAACTCGCCGCGATCCAGCAGCGAGTCGATCAGCCGCTCGCGTTTGTCGGGTCGCGTGTCATTCGCGAACGCACAAGCCTCGTCGGCATTCGGAACGATTCCCAACAGGTCCAGAAACGCTCGACGCAGAAATGTCACGTCGTCGCAGACGGCTGACGGGTTGATTTGCAATGATTGCAGCTTGGCGAAGACATGCTCGTCGATGTAGTTCGCGGGAGCGGGTGAATTCGCCGAGAAATCCGGCCTCGCGGGGATGAACGCCAGCCGCACGGGTTGCTGTTGATCGAGGTATCTGACCGAGACGGTCAACTCGCCGAACGTCGCGCGACGGACGAGACCGGTCAGCGAGATTTCGACCGTCGGCTGCGACGGCTCGAAGCAGGCGAGTCGCGTGACATCGCGAGTCGATCCATCGGCGAAGATCGCGATCGCACTCATCGCGATTTGATCGGCAGGTTCAACGATCACCTGTTCGCGTGGAGAAACTTCAAGCCGCACGAGCGCCGGTTCCTGCGGATTGGCCGTCGGTGCGCCGGCCTCGATCCAGCGTCGGAGCAGAGCGTACTCCGGCGAGTCAATTCGGAAACGGAGTGCTCCTTCGTGAGGCACTTGCAACGTGGGCTTTTGCAGAATCAGGCTGTCGTCCGGGGCGACGACATTCAGCCGGCGGCCGTTCAAGCCGCGCGTGAGCGATTCGAAATCGGCATCGGGATTCTCACCGCGGAGTGAGAGTTTGAAGCCTCCTTTGCCGTTTTGATTGCCGTGGCACGTGCCGAGATTGCATCCGGCCTTCGAGAGCACGGCCATGACGTCGCGCGTGAAGGAGGTCGAGTCACCAGCGCTCGCGGGCGCGGCGAGTAACAGCATCGACAGTGAGACGGCCATCAGGTGAATGGGCAAACGATCACGGTCGGACATGAGACTCTTCCCTTTGTAAGTTATGCTCGCCGTGCAGGCAATTTGGAGTAGCCGAAGTCGTGAGACTTCGGACTGAAGTCTCACGACTTCAGCTACGGGTTGTGGGCGAAGTCCGCGTCCGGGAAAGCTCCGGTCGGCAGGTACATCACGATACCCGTTCACGCCGGCCGAGACGATTCAGCGTTTGAAAAAACGGTGCGTCCGGTTGGCAATCCGCTCTTCGTGGTTGAATGTGAGCAGACCATATCTGATCATCGTGTTAGAGTCCCGTCCCCAGTCGTCGTCAAGCCGACGCAGGACGGAATCGGACAATCACAGACAGCGAAACTCCTGCGGAAAGTGGCGCGCATGACCGACGATCCCTCGCAGGCTGACGAGGTCACGATCGTTCCTGGCCCAAAGACACTCGAATCCGGCCTGGGCGAAGCCGCGACCGACGAAACAGCGGTCTTCAAAGAGTCGTTTCGGACACGGCCGCGAGTGCCCCAACGCGCGAGGATCTCAGCCGTACGATCGATGCGGTCAACAAGGCGGACAGCATTCCAAGCATGGATGCGACGCTGCTCGCAGTGCCCAGCGCCGCGACGGCTGCCGAATCCGCGAAGCCGGTGAGCGCGATCGGCGATTACGAATTGTTGCATGAGATTGCTCGCGGCGGCATGGGTTGGGACAAACCGGTGGGAGTCTGCCGGGATCCGCGAGAATGCTCTCTTCATATTATTCTGTTGAATATTCTGTTGAATTCTCCACACTCATTACTTATTCTACTTATTCATCGAATTTAACGCAGACTAGCTGAATATCCCGACTTGTTCGGATGTTGGCTGAGCAGAACGTGAACCCCGCAACATCGGAAAGGTCGGAGCATGCTGAAATGCACCCTGAGTAGAGGGTGGCGTTCTGCCACCAAACACCTTCGTTCACTGATCGCTCGCCAGCGATCCGTTCGGAAGGGGAGACCTGCCGGGGAATGCATACTGGAGATCCTTGAAGAACGGAGTCTCTTAACCGGGATTTGGATCTCGACCGACGAATTGATGCAGTTGCCGACCAGCGGTCCGGCCTGGGACACCGTCCTGGGGGCGGCGAATACGACTAGCGGACTGCCGGACATCAGCAACCAAGATGATAAGACGGACACGAATACTCTGGCGAAGGCACTCGTGGGGGTACGGTTAGGCGACCAGAATCACCTAGCGCAGGCCCGTGCAAACGTGATGGCGGCGATTGGTACGGAGCAAGGTGGCAGGAGCCTGGCCTTGAGCCGGAACCTGGCGGGCTATGTGATCTCTGCTGACTTGGTGGGCCTGGATCCCGACCAGGATACCCAGTTTCGCACCTGGTTGCGGCAGTTGCTGACTGAAGTGATGAGTGACGGCAGGAGCCTGACGAGCACGCACGAAGACCGGCCCAATAACTGGGGGACCATGGCAGGTAGTAGTCGGGCGGTGGTGGCAGCATATTTGGGCGACCAGATCGAGATTGCACGAACCGCCCAGGTCTTCAAGGGCTGGCTCGGTGATCGGTCATCATACGCTGATTTCAAGTACGGAGATCTGTCCTGGCAGGCCGACCCGACCAACCCCGTGGGCATCAATCCGCTGGGGGCGACCAAAGACGGCCACAGTATTGATGGGGCTCTTCCTGAAGAAATGCGTCGCGGTGGCTCCTTTCAGTGGCCACCCGTCGAGACCGGATATACCTGGGAGGCGCTCCAGGGTGCAGTGGTCCAAGCGGAGATCCTGTCCCGCGCCGGCTACGACACCTGGGAGTGGCAAGATCAGGCTCTGTTGCGCTCCGTACAGTTCCTGTACTCGCTGGGAGCCGGGTGGGAGGCCGTGGGTGACGATGAGTGGACACCCTGGATCATCGACGCCCACTACGGGACCAACTTCGCAACCAATGCCCAGGCAACAGCAGGCAAGATCATGGGATGGACTGCCTGGACGCACGAATTCCCTACTGTTCCACCGACTCCGAGCTTGTCAATCGGCGGCTCGACGGTGACGGAAGGCAACTCGGACACGGTCAATGTGGTGTTTTCCGTGAGCCTGTCCACCGCCAGCGAACAGACTGTGACGGTGGACTTCGCAACCACCGACGGGAGCGCCATCGCCCCCACGGACTACGTGGCGCAGAGCGGCACCTTGACCTTCGCGCCTGGCATTACCAGTCAGACCATTACCGTGACCGTGAACAGCGATGTCCTGGACGAATCCAGCGAGAACTTCCAGGTAATCTTGTCCAATCCCACGAACGTGATTGTCGCTAATGGCAGTGGCTTGGGGACGATCTACGATAACAACCCGACCCCGACCCTCGCGATTGGCGATGTCACAGTGAGCGAAGGGGACTCAGGCACGACAAATGCCGTGTTTACGGTCAGCCTGTCCGCCGTGAGTGGCCGGACCGTGACCGTGAGCTTCGCCACGGCCGACAGCAGCGCCATGGCCCCGGCGGACTACGCCGCACAGAGCGGCACGCTGACCTTCGACCCCGGTGTGACAACTCAGACGATCACGGTGTCTGTCAATGGCGAGATGCTCGATGAAGGGAATGAGAATTTTCTGGTCGATCTGACCAGTCCTACAAACGCGACCCTCGCCGATGGCCAGGGCTCGGGGACGATTCTCGATGATGATGACACCCTGCCGACCTTGTCGATTAGCGACGTGACGGTGGTCGAGGGCGGTTCCGGCACAGTGAACGCGGTGTTTACGGTCAGCCTCTCGGTCGCCAGCGACCAGACGGTCGCGGTCGATTTTGCCACGGTCGACGGCACCGCCGCGAACCCGGCCGACTACCTGGCCCAGTCCGGCACCTTGACCTTCGAACCCGGCGTGACCACCCAGACCATCACGGTGGCCGTGAACGGCGATGCGCTCGACGAGCTCGATGAGACCTTCCAGGTCGAATTGATCAATTCCACGAATGCGAACTTGGCGGACGGCCAAGGCGTCGGCACGATCAGCAATGACGACGCGCCACCAGCGTTGTCGATCAGCGACGCGACGGTGATCGAAGGAAATTCGGGTACCGTCAACCTGGTGTTTACCGTCAGCCTGTCGGCCGTCAGTGACCAGCCGGTAACCGTGAATTTTGCCGCGGCCAACGGTTCTGCTGCGGCCCCAGCAGATTATCTGGCACAGAGCGGCACTTTGACCTTCCAGCCGGGTGTCACCACGCAGACCATTACGATCGCTGTGAACGGCGATTCGCTGGACGAGGTCGACGAGAACCTCCAGGTCAACCTGACGAGTCCTACGAATGCAACGATTGCCGACGGCCAGGGCACCGGAACGATCAGCGATGACGACGAGGCGCCCTCGCTGAGCATTAACGACGTCTCGGTTGTGGAGGGTAACGGCGGAACAAAGTCAGTCACTTTCACCGTCACCCTTTCCCAGGCCAGCGGCAAGTTGGTGACCGTCAACTTCGCGACCGCCGATGGGACCGCGACGAGTGCAAACAGCGACTATACGGCCAATAGCGGCATCTTGAGCTTCGCCCCAGGCGAGACCACCAAGACCATCACGATCTTCATCCTCACCGACCAAACGGTAGAAGCGGATGAGACGTTCGTCGTCAACCTGAGCAGTGCCGGTAACGCCACCGTCGCGGATGCGCAGGGCGTTTGCACCATCGTCAACGACGATACGCCGAAAAAACCTCGCCGCTAAGTGGACCTGCAGAAGAAAGTATGCAGTCCGACGCGAAGGCGCGGCAAACGTAGCCCGGTCACTCCGTGACCGGAGTGTCCGAGTCACGGAGTGTCCGAGTCACGGAGTGACTCGCCTACTTTTCTCGGCGGGTCCACTTAGTAGGTCATTTCAACGGGCTGCGGACGCACACGCACACCCACACGCACATGATGCGCTGGCACCCACTATGGACCGCGGCGGACGGTCGGCCGTGAAAAACTTTAGGTGCGGCCAGCTTCGGCGGCTCGGTCCAGTTCTCCACCGGTGGCCAACGGCTCAGTTTGACTGCCGAGCCGACATACAGTCTGCTGTACGTCGTTGAAGAGTGGCCGTCGGCTCGTGGCGCACGCTGACCGTCGCCGAGTTCGATGAATTGGCCCAACCAGCCACGACGAAATGATTCCCGTGATCCTCGCGAAAGGATGGCATGACTCGCTGGGTATTGTGTCTCTGGCTGTTCGCCCTGTCGCCGACCGCGTCTGTCGCCGATGAACCTCCGCGCGTCCTGAAGCCGATCGGCCATCTGCCCGAATCGATCCGCGAAGCTTCCGGATTGTGCAAGAGCCGACAACATGCGGGCGTTTTTTGGACGCATTCCGATTCTGGCAATCCGCCGCTGCTGTTCGCGATCACGCGTACCGGGAAACTGTTGGCGACGTATCGAGTGCGCGGCACGCTCAACCTCGACTGGGAATCCATCGAGACCGACGACCACGGGCGACTGTACTTGGCTGATGTCGGCAATAACTTGCCGGGCGGACCGCTGAAAGTCCGCTGGATCGACATTGTGAAGGAACCCGATCCGCACGCGGTGCCAGCCAATGCCCAGCTAGACGACGCGACCGCCGACGACGAGAGCAAGCGGCTGGAGATTGACGTTGAGCGCCGAGTCCATTTCGCGTTTCCCGACGAGCCGTTCGACGTCGAAGCAGTTGTCTCTACGAAGGACCGACTGATTCTGTTCGCAAAGGTCCAAAAAAAGGCCGCACTGATCTTCTCGCTGCCGTTGAAGAATGAAGACTCGGCCAAGACGCCCGGAGCGGGGAAGTCCCGTGATGCGATCGAACTCAAGCCGCTGGCCGAGCGTTTAAAAGCTCGTCGCATCACCGGCGCGGCCTTGTCGCCGCAGCAGGACCGTTTAGCCGTGTGCAGCTACGACTACGTTCGCGTGATCGAATTGAGCGGAGACGACTCGTGGCAGAAGCTGGACGAATGCCCGTCGCGCGTGATCCGCTTTGCGCCGACGCAAGTTGAAGGCTGCGAATGGGACGGCGATGACCTGCTGCTCGTCAGCGAAGACCGTGCTGTGTATTCGATCAAGTTTCCGCGAAAGTAGTGGTTCGAAGCCGACTTTCCCAATGACTCGGCGTCGGTGGCGAAGTCTGTGATCGCTGGTGTTTCACAACGTCACTCCGCCATCATGTCGCACCGTGTTTGAAAGTTCTCCCGCTTCCCGCAGTGAGGTTTCGATGTTGAACTCTGTCTCGCGAATCATCGGCTGGCGGTTGTCGGTCTTTGTACTTGGAACCGTGCTCGCCGCCACCGTTCAGGCCGAGAACTGGCCGGGCTGGCGCGGGCCGCGTGGCGACGGCTCCAGCGAGGAAGCATCAATCCCAGTGACTTGGAGTGAGACCGAACACATCGCGTGGAAGACCAAGATTCCCAACGGCGGACATTCGTCGCCAATCGTGTTTGGCAACCGCGTGTTTCTCGCGGGAGCGAACACCGAGTTGCCCAGCCGCGTTCTGATGTGCTTCGACTTCGCGACCGGCAAGCTGTTGTGGGAGACAGTCGTCGTCGAGACGTCGCTGGAGAAGAAGCATCACCTCAAT
>CAYSHJ010001041.1:0-6527 GCA_964430385.1 uncultured Planctomycetaceae bacterium | reverse complement strand
TGCGATTGAGTCAAGTTTTCGGAACACTAATCGACACTGATCTTCACTAATCAAACCACAGTCCTCGTGCCATTAGCGTTGATCAGCGCCGATTAGTGTTCCAAAGTTTGTTTTTACGTTGGTCTGAGGCGAAGCCTCGCTGGAATCTTCGGTTGTCAATTATGCGCGCCGTGCGCGCGATACGTAGCCGAGTCGCTCCGCGACTTGGATCGGCGTCGCGGAGCGACGCCGCTACGTTGCGGGCGAAGCCCGCGTTAGGAGTTCGAGCTGCGATCGCGATCGTTGTATGCTACACAACGACTCGACATCCTCCACCTTGCCAGCGAAAGGACACGCAATGTCCAGGCCCGTCGATCTCCCCGCGTGGAAGGCGTTAGAGGCTCACCAGCGTGACATGGCCTCCGTCCACATCCGCGATTTGTTTGAGCAGGACACACGGCGATTCGAGAAGTTCTCGCTGCGGTTTGACGACCTGCTGCTCGATGTCTCGAAAAACCGCGTCACCGAAAGGACGATGAGCCTGCTATTCGACCTCGCGCGGCAAGCTGATTTGTCGGGCTGGATCGAGAAGGTGTTCTCCGGCCAGCGGATCAACTCGACCGAGGACCGAGCCGTCTTGCACGTCGCGTTGCGCAATCGCTCGAACCGGCCGATCCTGGTGGACGGCCAAGACGTCATGCCGGGCGTCAATGCGGTGCTCATGCACATGCGCGAATGGACCGAGGCGATTCGATCCGGGACGTGGCGCGGCTACACCGGCAAGCCGATCACCGACGTCGTCAACATTGGCATCGGTGGCAGCGACCTGGGTCCGGTGATGGTCACGGAGGCCCTCAAGCCCTACAGCCGTCGAGACCTCAAGGTCCATTTTGTCTCGAACGTGGATGGCACGCACATCGCCGAGACGTTGCGGCAACTTAACCCGGAAACCGCGCTGGTCATCGTCGCGTCGAAGACGTTTACCACGCAGGAGACACTGACGAACGCGCTCACCGCGCGGAGTTGGTTTCTGCAATCGGCTCGTGACGAGGCGCACGTCGCGAAGCACTTCGTCGCTCTGTCAACCAACACAGCGGAGGTCCAGAAGTTTGGCATCGCTCGCGAAAATATGTTCGAGTTCTGGGACTGGGTTGGCGGACGATACTCGCTGTGGAGTGCGATCGGGTTGTCGATTGCCGTCAGTATTGGCATGGACAACTTCGAGGAACTGCTGCTCGGCGGACACCTGATGGACGAGCACTTTCGCACGGCTCCGCTGGAGCAAAACCTGCCCGCGACGTTGGGGCTACTGGGCCTGTGGTACAACAACTTTTGGGGAGCCGACTCGCAGGCGATTCTGCCCTATGACCAGTATTTGCACCGCTTCGCCGCGTACTTTCAGCAAGGTGACATGGAGTCGAACGGCAAGCGCGTGACTCGCGACGGTCAGCCCTGCGAGTGGTCCACAGGCCCGATCATCTGGGGCGAGCCGGGCACGAATGGCCAGCACGCGTTTTATCAACTGATCCATCAAGGCACGAAGCTGATCCCCTGCGACTTCCTCGCTCCGATCGAGACGCACAACGCGATCGGCAACCACCATGAGATCTTGCTGTCAAACTTTTTTGCTCAAACCGAAGCATTGATGAAGGGCAAGACCGCCGACGAGGTCCACGCCGAACTCAACGGCACCAAGCTGTCAACCGACAAGATTGAGAAGCTCGTGCCGCACAAAGTCTTCGCGGGTAATCGCCCGACGAACTCGATCCTGTTCCAAAGGCTGACCCCGCGCACACTCGGCAGCCTGATCGCGATGTACGAACACAAAATCTTCACACAGGGCATCCTCTGCAACATCAACTCGTTCGATCAATGGGGCGTCGAGCTCGGCAAGCAACTGGCCAGCAGAATCCTGCCGGAACTTCGCGGTGACAAACCGGTCACGACTCACGACGGTTCGACGAACGGACTGATCAACGAATTCAAGCGACGGCGAAAAGCAGAACCACGCGAGACGCTCTAACCAGTCTCGCAGTCACCGGCAAAGCCACGTCTGGTCTGACAACGCAACGGGCGACGCGGGAACGCGAGCGTTTCTCAACGTGTCGCTTCATCCAATTCCGACTTTTTCGCCGTGGTTTCCGCGTCACGGAGTTCGCGAATTGAGGTGATGTTCTTCCAGAACGAAGGGTCTTCCTGGAACGCGGTATAGCCCAAGACTCCCAGCAGACAATACGTTGCCAAGTTCGGGCCAAGCTCTTCGCCGAACAGCTTCATCGCGGTCCCCAGCGACTTTTTCACACGCGGGATTCCGGCTCCGAAGTCGAAGCTCCAGATTTCGTCGAGCACCAAGTGGATCAGATATCCCAGCGTCAACGCGAAGGCCTTGTAGTATCGCGCGAAGTGCGTGCCCGAATCGCAAATCAGGAATCCTAACAACCCGGCAATCACCGCCGCCGGAATGCTGTGAAACATGCCGCGATGCACCGACAGCGTCTTGAGCAACCAGCCGATTCCAAATCGAATGCTCAAGTAAATGGGGGCACCCGCCAGCACCATCTGCTCGATACTCAATCCATGAGCCTGCATCCGGTGTAGCATCAGCATCGGCACAATGGCGGCCGCGAACCCGATTGTCTCGCGAGCCGGCACGCCGCTGTCGCTATCCAGATCGGGCATCATCCCGGCGATCGAGCACAACCCACCCGCAAGCACACACGTCGGAATCCCCAAGCCCGACTGAGCGCCCGCGTACCCGTAGGCCACGCCGCCCAAAGTGCTCACTGTGATGTGTGTCCGAAACCCAGCCATCGGCATCCATGCCTGAATCAGTTGGTTTACAAATCGTTAACATGGCACCAACGTGCGGAGACCGTACGTCTGCGCCAATTGCCGGTCAAGACGAAATCGCTCCCAAAAATTTGGCCACGGATCAAACACAGATTGAACACGGATCAAGAACCAAGCGTTTCAAGTTGCTGTTCAAGACGCTGGAGAGCATGGCGATGCCGTGCTCGGTGAAGGCCAACGGCTGGTATCGAATCGCCATCTTCGCGGCCAAATTGGAGGTCACAAATTCTGACCTCCAAATCTCGACATTTCGACGAACATTGGGCGCTAGAAGAGCACGTCAGATCGCCTTTCACTCGTTTCCGGAAGAAGCTTTTGAATGATTTCGACCGACCACGGCTCGGAAATCTCTTTCGCCCCGACTGCTTTCTTCAAATCGCCGATGGAAACGAAAGTTCCGCTTAACGAAGTGCCTCTCCGCTCATAGAACTCCGCTGTGCTTAGGCTGACTGCCACGTCATCGGTCTGAGCGCGCCATTCATAGACAATCGCGACGTGTCTTGCCGACTTCCCGTTGCTGGGTGTGTAGATGCAACCAAGCAGTGATAGCTCTGTCTTATCAACGTCCAATCGAAGCTCTTCGTGAAGTTCGCGAGCTAATGCGTGCTTCAAAGTATCTCCATTGAGAGCGTCTTCTTTTCTTACGTGCCCACCGGCCCAAAGAACAATTTTGTCATGGAGCGGATTCTTCGAATCACGTTCTCTCCGTCTAAGCCGTAGCAGGTCGCCGGAATGGTTCCTAACGATTGCTACGGGAAGCGCTTGAACAACCTTTGCATCAGCTTCGACCTCGAATCGCGGTCTAAACTCTCCTTGGTCCACGAACATTGCGACGAGTCGTTCCGCAGCGCTGTTCGTGATCGCGGAGGCGGCACCGAAACACTGTTGGATCACATCGCTGGAGATAAACAGGATGTCCTCCGCAATGTGTTCTTCAATCCATAGGAGGATGCTGTCGGCAATTGCCTCACACGTCTTCTTCTGGTTACCGCGATACGGCCTCGCGGAAGTATCGACCGTCATCACACGAAACTGCTTTTCAAAGAGTTGCGCGGTTTCTTCATTAGTCGTGCGCATTTGGGCCAAAACTTCCTTGTTCATGATCGACCCCCTCGTGTCGGGCACTGGAAGTTGGCCCTTTTCGCGATCCATTGAGTCGTCAGGGGATGCGAGCATCAACACGACTCCGGATAGCCTTTTGCGCCAATCGTCGATGAGAAGAAACGACTCAATTCGCTCTCGGTCAGCAGCGCGAACGCGGGCCAGTCGCTCCATCATCCTCAGCCAACACACTGAATCGAAAATCCCTCGATCAAGTATCAAAAGTTGCGGGTCATCTGGTCGGGGAGGATCTTGGGTTTTTTCGAGAAGTTGCGCGAGAGTGGTGCATCCCGTCCAAACATTGAAGTTGGCGTGCTTCTTGTCACGAATCGGGCAAACGGACGCTCGCTCAATCACAACTTCGACTTTGAACCCCGTTCGTTTGAAGAAGGCTGCAACCTGTCCGATCGTGCTTGTCTTGCCTGCTTTCGGACACCCGGCAAACTCTACCACGATGGGCTTTCTGGCCTGATAATCGAAACGCACGAGCGCCTCACGCGCTCGCCGAATGAGATCGTCAATACTCGAAGCCATGATGACTTCCTCCTGCTGGTAGCCCGAGTGACTGCATTAGCAATTTGCGGTCAGAACTTTGACCGCTCCCACATCGAATTTCAAACGCCGAACGAAAAACCTCACGGCGCACTATGTGCGACGAGCCAAATCGGCAGCTTCGCGTTTCCGATGGTCACCGCCTTCACGTCCGACGGCACAGTTGATTCGCGACTCACCGAATCCGCCAGCGTTTCGCCTCGGATGTACTCGCCCCAGCATTGCAGCGCGGCGAGCACGTCAACATCGTCGGTCGAATAGCAGACTTTGATCCGCGCTTGGATTTCGAGGTTGGCGTCTTTGCGGAGTTGTTGGACTTGGCGGACGAAGTCGCGGGCGATGCCTTCTTGGAGCAGCTCCGGCGTCAGGTGCGTGCTCAGCGCGATTTGGACCCCGCGTTCATCGGTGCTGACCCACTCGGCGGCCTGTTGCGTGGTGATGACGATGTCGGTCGGCAGCAGTACGACTGTCGGCGACGTCGCTCCGCGACTCGCATTTGCGTTATCGTCTTCCGATGCCGCTCGCGAACCGGCATCGCGTTCGAATGCGAGTCGCGGAGCGACATCGCCTACGGCAAGCGTCAACGTCATACTCTCGCCGCGACGCAGCGGAGCCAGCGTCTGCGGATCGGCAGCCGCGAGAGCCGCCGTGATCGCTCCCAGCAGCTTGCCGTACTTGGGGCCGAGGGCTTTTTGGTTCGGCTTGTAGACGTAGCTCACCAGGTCGTCGAGGTGGTCGCAGCTCGTCAGCTTTTTGAGGTTGAGTTCTTCCTGGATGACGTCGGCCAGCCGTTCGATGGCTTCGCGCTGCTGCGGGTTGGGGCAGGCGAAGCGGAGTTCGGCCAGCGGCTGACGGACTCGCAGATCGGCCTCTTCCCGCAGCTTGTGACCCAGCTTCACCACGAGCTGCGCGAGGGCCATCCGCTCGTTGAGGTCGGGGTCGAGCAGAGTTTTGTCGGGAATTGGATATTCGCAGAGATGCACTGACTCAGGCACCATTTCAAAACACTGGCGAGCGGGGGGCGTTAGCCCCCCGGTTGATGCGACCGTGTGTGGTTGCGATTGATTTGATGCACCGGTCGAACCGGGGGGCTGACGCCCCCCGCTCGCCAGCGGACCCACAACAAGATTTTGATACATCCGCTCGCAGACAAACGGCGTACATGGCGCGAGCAATTTTGTCAGCGTGGCGAGCACCTCGTAAAGAGTCTGGTAGGCCGCGAGCTTGTCTGTGTCGCTCGCATCTCGCGACCGCCAAAAGCGGCGGCGGTTGCGGCGGATGTACCAGTTCGAGAGATCGTCGATGAACGCGGCGGCTGCGCTACACACTCCGGGAGTGTTGTAGTTCTCGAATTCGCGCCGGCAGGTCTCGATCAATGCTTGCAGGTTGGAGAGCACCCAGCGGTCGATCTCTGGTCGCTCGGCGACGGGAACGTAGCCAGCCGTCCCAGCATTCTTTCTAGCGGAGGGCGTTAGCCCCCCGGTTGCATGAGTCTTCTCCACGGATTGTTGCGCCGGTGAAGCAACCGACGAACCGGGGGGCTGACGCCCCCCGCTAGCCTGCGCGGGTCGTGCATCGAGCGGATCGAACTCATCCAGCCTCGCGTAGTTCACAAAAAATGAAAAACTGTTCCAGAGCGGGATCAGGATTTGGCGGCGGACTTCGTCGGCGGGTTTGCTGACGACTTCGCAGACGGGCAGGCCCTCGGCGGTGTGGTCGGTGGGACCGTCGGGGGTCTCGATCGTGACCGGCTTGTCTTTGTGCCGAGTGCCGAATCGCAGGTCTTGCGCCGGGTTATGAGCCAGGTACATCCAGCGCATCGTGTCCACGCCGAGCTGCTCGGCGGCTTCCTCGAACCAGATGGCCGTGCCGTCCGACTTGTGCATCGGCTGGCCGTCCTCGTTCATGACGAGCCGGTGACCGAGCAACGTTTTGAAGGGACGCTTTTCCTCCGCAGTCTTCTGGCGAGCGGGGGGCGTCAGCCCCCCGGTGGGTGGAACGTCGTTTGACTCCGGACCAACCGGGGGGCTGACGCCCCCCGCTCG
>CAYSHJ010001040.1:0-2151 GCA_964430385.1 uncultured Planctomycetaceae bacterium | reverse complement strand
CGTCGCCAGGCTGCGAAGCTGGCCGACGTTACGCCGCGCCGGCTGAGCTTCACCGGCGTGTGGAACACGTTCGAAAGTTTTCTGCTGACACAGCCACTGTGCAGCGCGTTGGAATGGACGTCGCGGTACGAAGCGGCTCTGAAGATTGCCTCTCGAGATCAGCTTCCGAACCGCCCCGCCGAAGCGACCCACGCCGAGCTCATCCCCGTCGCCCCAAATCGACAAAATTCATGAAACAACAATCCCAACAAAAAGAAAAACCTCCACCCGAAAAACCAAAGTGAGTGCCATTGGGCTAACGCCCCCCCACTCGCCTGTTTTACAAAGGCCAAGACCGCCTCGTACAGTCGGTCCCTACGGAGATCAGGATGCGTCGGTCATTGGTTCGACGGTATGAGTTGACCCCAGCCAGCTTGTCTGGCTGGTGAACGAGACTGGTGAGCTAGCAAGCAGCCCTCTCCATCTCCCCTTTCTGTTTCCGCTTGCCGCCTTTGGCGGCAAGCGGAAACAGAAAGGAGAGGCGACGAAAGGAGGCGGTGTCGTAGCTTGTCAATCTTCGGCTCCAGCCAGGCAAGCTGGCAGGGGGCCAGGACAAACTCATAAAGTCGAATTAGTCAGTTGTGAGTGATCGTTCCCCTTCACTCCGCGCCAGTGGATATTCGCTGATCGGCAGCCCGAGTTGGCGAACTTCCTGCAACCGGCGCCAACCGCGAGTCGTGAGGTCTTCTCGCCGCAAAACATCCTCGGGATCGAGTTGTCGCTTGTCGAACGGGCCTTCCACGACGACCGGCTCGAACGCGGGATCGACGATGAACTGGGCCAACACCGGATTGCAGCGGAGGTGCCGTTCGGGAGCCCTCATCAATTCACGTGCCTCGATCTCCCCAATGACGTAGCGGAGATAGAGGTCGCTGTCGTTGAGGTTCTCGACGTCTTCACCGCAGACCGCGCACAGGTAGCCCATGTCGCAGCGAGCCATAATTTTGCACTCCTCAAAACCATTTCAATTCGGAGTAGTCGCCCTCTCTGGCCGATTGCCGGGTCCGAACCCTTGCTGGAAGCATCATACGCGCCGCGCGCGCGGCTGACAGCATGCCGCGACAGTCATCGGTGTGGCTCGGCGGCGGACTGGACACACAAGCGAGTGCCGCATTTCGAAATTGAGTCTCTCCGCCATTCGTGTTGGACCGTAGACATCAGCCGTTGGGCGCTAGCCCACGGTTAGGCGAGATCAAACCGTGGGCTAGCGCCCAGCGGCTGATTCGTCGCAAGAATCAACACGAATGCCGGAGAGCCGAAACTGATCTTTCACCAAATCTTCTTTTTGGCTGAACTCCGCGGATGAGTCACCGGTACGATCGGCTTGAGCGTCTTGAGCATGTGATTGAGCACGCGGGGCATTTGCTGCCGGCGCAGGGACCGATTACGGTTTTCGTGCATCACAACACGTTGCACGCGTTCGAAGATTTACCGTTCGACGAGGGGGTCAAAGCTGGCTCACGCATTTTCGGATGTCATCCGTATCTGCCCGAGGACCGCTATCGCCAGGAGTTGGCTCGTGGGCGGATTCGAGTGGCGGATTTGGCGGCCGTGCTGGTCGAAGACTTAGGTGATCAGGCGGAGGTACTAATCGGCTCACTGGGGACGCGGTATCACTTACGGCTGGCCATGTTGCAGTATCCGCTGCGGCTGGGGCCGCCCGAGGAATTGCGTTGGTTCATCGCGGAGACCGACGCTCTGACTCGCGTCCGTCGCGACGTCTCGCCCGAAATGCGCGAACGGCTGATTGACGAGACTCGGCGTTGGGTGATGCGCGATGTCCGCAGCGGTCGTCAGCCGACTTCCGATTCGCACGTGGCTCAGAGGGGACACGGCGGCTACCATCGGGAAGTCATCGCGGATCTGCTGCAATCCTTCGGCGAGTCGTCGATCGAGCGTTGGAGTGAATCCTCGTGGGAAACATTGTCGCTGCAAGCGCTCGTGTTCGTTTCCCAGCGCCGCCCGGCAGCGTGATCGAGTTTCTGGCCGTGCGGTTGATTCTGGAGCGACTGGCGGTGACACATCTCGCCGCACGTGGTTTGCGTTTCGTGGGGCCGTTGTCCGAACTGCGCGATGTAGCGCGCGGTCGGATCGCAAAGCAGTCGGCGTCGA
>CAYSHJ010001039.1:0-1810 GCA_964430385.1 uncultured Planctomycetaceae bacterium | reverse complement strand
GGGCCGCATTCCCAAGGAGTACATTTCGCCGATCGAGGATGGCCTGCGGTTGTCGCTCGTGAAAGGACCGCTCTGCGAATGCGAAGTGGTCGGCGTCGAGGTGACTGTCACCGACGGCAGCTATCACGACGTGGACTCGTCCGAAATGGCATTCCGCATTTGTGGGCAGGCGGCCATGCGCGAGATTCTGCGTCAAGCGGACCTGGGATTGCTGGAACCGATCATGAAGCTGGAAGTCGAAGTCCCCGAGGAATTCCAAGGAAGCGTTTGCGGCCACATCAGCAGCAAGCGCGGCCTGATCACTCAAACGGAATCCAACATGGGCCTGGGTGTCATCAACGCCGAAGTGCCGCTGGCCGAAATGTTCGACTACGCCAACGAACTCCGTTCGATGACGCAGGGCAAGGGCAGCTTCACGATGGAGTTCGGCCGGTACAAATTGGTGCCTCGCAACCTGCAACCTGAGATCGTGGAACGCCGCCGCGCCGACAAAGACCCGAAGAACGCCAAGCAATTGGTCGGAGCGAAGTAACCCGGAACAACCTTAGACACCGCTGGCGAGCAGGGCGCTGGCTTGGCCGATGTAGGTCACGCTCAGCTTGAGGAAGATCTTGTTACTGATCTTAGCCGCCGCGCCGTGGACGATGTTCAGTCGACAGTCCGGGTCAGGCGTCTTGTAGTTGAGCGTTGGGAAGACAATGCCTTCGCGCAGTCCCAGCAGCGAAGCGGCGATTTCCAGCGGGCCGGAGCCGGCTCCAGAATTACCGAGATAGCTCTTGAACGCGGTCACGGGAATCTCGTTGGCGCGGGAACCAAACAGCTCGTGAATCGCGGCGGCTTCTTCGGTGTCGATGTGTTTGGTTCCCAGTCCAAACGCGTTGATGTGCCCGACGTCGGCGGGGCTAAGGCCGGCGTCTCGGAACGCAGCCTTCGCGGCGTTGACAAGTGCGAGCCTAAAATTCGGACGTCCTTCGCGGTCGCGTACACAGGACGACCCGGTGCCGAGGACTCGTCCAAAGATCTGTGCTCCGCGGGCGTTGGCGAAGGCCTCTTCTTCAAGGATCAGTGTGCCAGCCCCTTCGGCGACGACCTGCCCGTTGCGCGTCGCGTCGAACGGGCGGCTCCATGTTTCCGGTGGCTCACCAGGGTGACTGGCCAGTTGCTCGTACAGCTTCGCATGCATGTCTTTGACGGCGGCCGTGCGCGTGCCGGTCGCGCCGGTGATCATCACATCGGCTTGCTCGCGCCGGATGATCCGCAATGCCTCGCCGATCGACTGATTGCCAGACGCCTCGTTGAGCGTCAGCGAGTTGCTCGGCCCCCGCGCGTCGGCCAGGATACTGATGTGGCAGGCGGGCATGTTCGGCAGGTACTTCAGCAGCCACAGAGGCTCCATGTTTCCCAGGCCGGAAGTGCCCCATTGCTCATGCTGGAATGTTTGATGTTCGTCTTTGCAGGCAAAGCAACCGTCCTTGAGCGCCTCTGGCGGACTAAACATCTGGTTTGAGCCGAACTCGACTCCCAACCGTTCGTGATGCATTTGTTCGAGGTTCAGACCCGACTGCTCCAAGCCCAGGATGGCGGACGTGACACCAATCCGAATGTCGCGACTCATGACCTTGAGGTTGCGACGTTGGTTCTTGAGCCAATTGGATTTGGCAGTCTCCTCGGTGAGTTCTTTGACCTCACCGCCGACGGACCCCGGCAAAGCGCTGTAGGGGATCAACGAAATCTTCGCGATGCCACTTCGGCCGGCTTTCAAGGCCGCCTCAAACGGCTCCACGCCAATCCCGAGCGGGCTGACAATGCC
>CAYSHJ010001038.1:0-1909 GCA_964430385.1 uncultured Planctomycetaceae bacterium | reverse complement strand
CTCTTCGACGACCAGCAATCGCTTGTCCGAGACTCCGGGATCGGTCCTGACCATTTCATAGTCAACAACGCGCCCCTTCTCTTTAATCGGCTGTTGCTGTTCGATGGGGTCGCGGACCTGACAGATCAATCCTTCGCCGCTCGACAACCCACTCCCGATTCCATTCGTCACCCACGGTTCGTCAATCATGCGGAGCACGTGCAAGACGTGACTCCACGACGACCCTTTTCTGCCCTTCGACGTGTCCCCCACGAGTGTCAGGAACAGATTGCCGAAGTGCCGATGACTCTCCGCGGCGAAGTGAGCACAGCGACCGATCACGTTGCCAAAGCCGGCGAGAAACTGAAGCAGTAGCGCGATCGGATCGGACTCGCTGTGCGGTTCCACCAGTGCGACAAATTTCCCTGCCAATCCATGAAACGCCGCAGGCAACGGCGGAGCCGGCCAGGCGTCTGTTATGACCATGACTTGGTTCTTGAGGACGGCCGCTTGAACCACAGCGATCGGCGCAGCGGCCGCGTTGGATGGTCCAGCCGCGACGGGAGCTTGCTCAGCCATTCTCTCAAGTGCCAACCGCAGATCCTTCGGTTCGGCAGCGTCGCAGGCGTCCAACCAATCAACCACGTCGCCGCCTTCAGACAGGCCAGGCAGTTCCACCTCTCGCGTGGTGCGCGATGACACAAGCTCCCTCACGTCGTTCTTGTATTGCGTTCCGGGTGCATCATGGTCCCGCAGGATCACGACATCGTGACCCGCCAGCGGCGACCAATCGGAACACGTTGCCGCTTGGGCTCCGCCGGCCGACGTCGTCGACGTCAAGCCGATGGAATGCAAAGCGTCGACGCACTTCTCGCCCTCGACCACGTACACGCGACTGCCCGCTGGGAGCGCCAGCAGTTCGGGCAGGCGGTATAGCGGCCTCGGTTTCGGCATCGCCGCAATGGCCCAGCCGTCCGCTGTCAGTGATACCGGCCGGACGTCTTTGCCATTCGGCTTGTCCCAGCGGACCACCATGCCGACAGGCTGACCGTGATTGTCCCGGTAGGTCCACTTCATCGACGGCCGACCGAGTGTCATGGACAGAGAAGCGATTGCGGCTTCCGCGGTGCCAAACGTGTGAACCTTGCCGTTGCTCGTCGGTGCCTTCCGTTTTGGGGCAAAGCCATTCACGCCGACGTACTCGGCCACCCGCTTGAGTGACTCCGCCGGCGTGACGCCGAGCATCCACGAGACGGCCGAAAAGTAGTCGCCGTTCTGGTGATCGAAACATTGATTGCAGAAAACGGCCCCCTTCGCATTGTCGAGCAATCGGAAGCGATCACGACCACCACATCGCGGACAGGGATGATGTTTGCCGTCGAGCAAAGCGCGGTCGATGCCGGCCACGTTTTCGAGGATGTCGATGGCTCCACCAGTAGCCGCAGCACGAACAGAATCGAACGTGGGTTTGCTCATGCTGGCCCCCCGTCGTTGGCGGCACACCTGGACTCGACAGCGGCGAGCCACGCCTCAAGTGCCGCCACTCTGATCGTGAGCCGGCCGCCGATGCGACAGACGGGCAATCGCGGTTCGTATCCGGGGGGGCCATCCGGGAAAAACTTTCGCAAGTGCCGATCAGAGATTCCGCCAGCCAGCTTGCACGCGGTCGCCAAATCAACGCCCAGCGGCGAGAGTTCGGCCGCGGGCTTCACGGAAACACGGGCATGGTTGTCATCGACCACGGGGAAAGCGTCACTTCGCATGGGACACCTCCCGGTCGTCATCCAGTTCCGTGGCGGCGTGTTCACTGACCTTCAGGAGTCGCCGCAAAACTTCGGCTTCCCGGAGACGGCGGCTCAGCGCGTCCCGCACCGCCTGCGGACGCGGGAGCACCTCCAAGGGATCGTCGGCTCGTACCACTGTGTGGCTC
>CAYSHJ010001037.1:0-15374 GCA_964430385.1 uncultured Planctomycetaceae bacterium | reverse complement strand
CCCGGAATATCCGCACGCGGGAAATCGTTCCAGGTCTCGGACATCGTCTGGAATTCCTTCTTGAATTCGTCGACGTAGTATTTCTTCACGAGCCTATCCAGCGCCGCGACCGTGTTGGCCATCATGCGCTCGCGTGTTTCCGCGTTCTGCACGGTGGGAAACTCCTCTTGGATCAGCTTCTCGTGTTTGCGGAGCAACTCGTGGTGATGCGTTTCGACTTTGGCCGACATTCGCTCGGGCAGGCTAGTCATCAGCTCATCACGCTGCGTGTCGATGACTTGCATAAACAACGGCATGTCCTTCTCGGCCTGATCTTGCAAGGCGTCGGCCACGACGGGACTGATGCCTGCCACCAACTTTTCAGCTTCCTTGGAAAACGAGTCTTGATTCGCGTCAACGGACTTTCGCAGCTCCGCCAGCAGGCGATTCTTGTAGGCATCGCTACGAATCGAGGTGGCTAGGGAGACGAACCCCCAACCGGCGACGATCACGAACACCAGAAACGCCAGCATGATCCACTTCCGTGTCCTTTTCGCGCCTTCGAGTGCGGCGTTCAAGGCTTCGCTGCGTCGCTGCAACTCGTCGAGCCGCGTCGTGAGTTGAGCCTGTTCCGATGACCCGGACGCTCCGGGCATCTGTTGAGGGGTGGTGGACATTTCCGGTCTCCTGGTCAGGAAGTGATGAAACGACCTTCGCGTTGGCCCGCGCTTGGTTCTTGAGATGAGGCGTCGCAATCAAGATAGGAAACGATCACCGAAGTAGCGAGTAATGGCTTCTAAGTCGGGAATCAAAAACGGATGCTTGTACTGTTCGATGCTGCTGCCGAGGCGTGTTTGACGTTGTTCCGCGAATCTCCGCCAGGTGCCGTCGCGCAGGCGGGCCAACTGGAGCGGACCAAGACGACCGGTGGCCCGTTTCTCCTGGTATTCACAATTCAAGGCTTGCAGCGTCTCATCCGCGCTCGCTGCCAACCGTTCGCGGAGGTCCAACGTCGGCAACTCCCGAGCTTCGACGAGCAGTTGATAATATGGCGGTTCGCCCCAAGCCGGGACGACTGTGAAGAACTCCAGGTGATGCCGCTGCGACTCCAGGGCCGCACGGACGGCTTCGACGACGTGCGATTCTGAGAGCTTCTCACCGGTCAAGTTCGAGATGTGTGCTCCCTTGTGCAGAAACCGCAGTTTGGGAGTCGTCCCCATGAAGCCCGTGCAACGGACGACGTCACAGATGTCGTAGCGATACAGGCCCGACGATGTCGTCAACAGAATGAAGTAGTCTTGGCCGGGCGCCAGTTCGTGAGCTTCCAGCACGGTCGGGTGTGGCTGATCGTGTTCGGCTTCGGGGATGAATTCAAAGTAGTGCGTGGTGATATCCAGCACACCGTCCGATGATTCTTCGTCAAACGAAATCGTCATGCGTCCTTCGCTGGCCGATAGACCATGATCGCGGATCGACACCGGCGTGCCGAAATGCTGCCGCACGGAAGGCAGGTAGGCCGCACAACTGCCTCCCATCCAGACTCCCAGTTGCTCCAACGGCCAAGCGTCACCCAATCGCAAGCTTCCTTGGCGAGCGATGAGGGTTTCAAGCTCGTTCGCGCGCTTCGGCCGACGGCGAGAAAGGCGTCTCGCGAGCGCACGGCGGACGTCATCGGAAACGGCAAACCGTGTCGACAAGGTGCCATCGGCGATGTCGCGGAGGAGTGACTCTTTCTCGGCGTCGGCCAAGGTTGCCAGTTGGATCAAGGTGCTGGGATTAGCCGTGGTGATCATGCCGACGTTGTCATCGGCCAAGCCCAGTCGCAGGATCGTGTAGTACTTCGCGAGCGGGTTGTCGATTTTGGAGATGATATACGGAATCGTGTACAGCAGCCTCACCAGCGGTCCCTGCGTTGCGACCGCCAAACCACTGATGTTGCCGCATGGAATTCCCGCCGAGGTGTGGTAGCGCTTGTAGTCACTGGCGATCTGCATCATGTGCTTGGCGTTCAGTCCCGGCCGAGCGTCATAGGTATGGATTCCCCAAATCTGCCAGCTACGGCGATAGTCGTCCAAGAACCGCTGCGTGATCGGAATGAATTTCGAATCCGAGGTCGTACCGCTGCTGAGCGCGAACATCAAGAGCTTGTTCTGCGGCCCGAGCAAGGCCTCACTGTCGCCAACCTTCAGACGTTCGATGGCCGGCCGAAAGAACTCGAAGTCGGTGATCGGCAGGCGAGAGCGGAATTCCGCCAAGCTCAACGAGCCATTCAGTCCGTACTCACGGCTGAAGCGACTCGCCTCGTTCAGCGCCAATAGCCTTCGTAAAACACGACGCTGCATGGCGGAGCAGTCAGCGGTCGCTTTCAAAAAGCGAGCTGCTTGACGTCGCAGTTTGGAACGAAACAACGTTCCAGCATACGCGCGTACCCGGTCTTTCAACCGGGGACGCCGAGGAGGAAAAGCGTTCCGCTCGGTCTGACCGGAGTGCATGCCGTGCTCTGTCGCGTCCTTCGGAGAAATCGCGAATATCCCACCGCGAAAGGCCCGCACAACGAGGTGCAGGCTAAAACGCTGTGACGCTGAAATTCTGAGACGCAGAAATTCTGAGACGCAGTGACGCCGACCCCTACTTCTTCTTCGCGGGAGCTCCCTTGCCGGCGGCCGGAGCGGCCTTGACTGCTGGCGCGGCAGGTGCGGCTCCAGTGGCGGCGGCCTCGCCTTCCTTCTTTTCCTTCTTCTTCTTTCTGCCCACCGTCTGCTTTGCCACGCGGATCTTGGGCAGACCAAAGGGACTCCGCCCATCCGTCCACTTTTCATCCGTCTTCATTTGGTTGATCCGCTCTTCGCGGGTCAGCACGCTGCGCTGACGGATCAATCGGCTCTTGCGCCGCAAACTTTTATGCAACGCCACGTCACGACTCCTTCTAACTCTCCGCAATTCTTCTTCGCGGGTTTGTCACTGGTGTAGGACAGACTTATAACCCTGAACCCTGGAATGCCACCGGGGCGCGGGATTCTAAGAGTCATTGTCCGGCATTGCAACCAGCATGCTTGGGCCGTTATTGAGCTTGTCTCGATCATGTCGCGACCGAGTTTGAAAGCTGGTTGAGTCACCGCGATCGGCGCTGTGGCTTGCCCACAGGAACGGGTGCGGAAACAGGGATTCTCCCATGATGTGCGTGTACTGTCGGCATGACGAGACGAAAGTGATCGACACGCGGATGAGCGAGTCGTTCGTCATCCGTCGTCGTCGGGAGTGCCTGAAGTGCGGCCGGCGATTCACCACGCACGAACGGGTGGAAGAGTCATCCATGAAGGTCATCAAAAAAGATGGCTCGCGAATTCCCTTCGACCGCGAGAAGATTCGCTGCGGGCTGGAAAAGGCCTGTTACAAACGACCGATCAGTGCTGACCAGATTGACGCGATCGTCCGCGAAGTCGAATCGGACATCCACGACAACTTCGACCGCGAGATCCCGTCGCGGTACATTGGCGAAAAGGTCTTCAATCGGCTCCGTTCGCTCGATCACGTGGCGTTTGTCCGCTTTGCGTCGGTCTATCGGGAGTTTCAAGACGTCCGCGACTTCATGGAGCAAGTCGAACCGATCCTACGCGAACGCGGCCGGAGATAGGCTGGAGATGGCCCACCAATCGCACTCATCAATGACCGCCTTGGTGGGCCATCCCCACCGGACTGCGGCGGCAAGTTGAATGTCGCCCGAAGTCGCCCGTAGAATCTCGGCCGCATCACGAGCCTGTTGCCCCGGTCAGGATGCCCTTGCCGGCGGCATTCTGTTTTTCAGGAAGATCGGATTCCCCGTGAGTCACGCTTTGGAAACTCCCTCGCCCGTCGATTTGCCGCGCATCGAGCGAGCGGTTCGAGAAATCTTGGCCGCCGTCGGCGAAGACCCGCGGCGAGAAGGGTTGCTCGACACACCCAGCCGAGTGGCTCGCATGTACGCGGAATTGTTTTCGGGACTGCACAGCGATCCGGCTCGGCATTTGAAGAAAGTGTTCGTCGAAGAGTACGACGAACTGGTGCTCGTACGGGACATCGCCTTCAACAGCATCTGCGAGCATCACCTGCTACCGTTCATCGGCAAGGCTCACGTCGGTTACTTGCCGAACGGCAAGATCGCCGGGCTGAGTAAACTGGCCCGCGTGGTCGACGACGTCTCGCGGCGGCCACAGGTGCAGGAGCGGATGACGCACACGGTCGCCGACCTGTTGCATCGCGAACTGGATGCGAAAGGCGTCGTCGTCGTGCTGGAGGCCGAACACTCCTGCATGACGATTCGCGGCGTCCGCAAGCCGGGTAGCATCACGATTACCAGCGCCGTTCGTGGGCTGTTTTTGACGAATCAGTCCAGTCGGGCTGAGGTCATGTCGCTGATCAATCGAAAGTAATCGCGAACGATGATTGCTCAGTTTGCGTGGCGACTGATTTGTGGCATGAGCCTGATGTGGGCTGTGATGCCGCGTCGTCAGGTCGCTTCCGGGTTCTTTCGCATTCAGATGCTGGTCGTGCTGGGGTTGGGCGTGCTCGCCTCGCTCGCGTCGGTCATGCAAGCCCAAGCTGATCAAGACATGGCCCGCAAAACCATCCATGCGCCTGTCATCCATTGGTACGCATCCCCAATGTCGGCCGGAACGCCGGCGGCACTGATCGCCTTGACGGGATTTCTGGGTTCCGTGTTTTGGACACTTGAGCGAAGAACAGGCGGAGAGCGAATCGGTTTCGCCGTGCTGGTGATGTCCGCGGTATGGCTCGCTGCGACGAATCTTCAGATTAACACAACGACGTTCTTTCAAACTCAATCGGACGCAGCCATCAAGGCGACGATCATGGCCCGCATTTTGGCCTCACTAGGTTGGCGGCCGTGCCACGATTGGGTCGCAGTCTTGTCCCATTTCGCAGGCGCCGCGGTCTTGGGTGGAACGGTCGTCGGGATGTTGCTCGGTCACTGGTATCTGACCGCTCCGACGATGTCGATTGAGCCGCTCAAGCGGATCAACATGTTTTTGGGCATCGCGGGGGTGATTCGATTGTTGATTTCGGCCCTCGTCTTGGCACTGCTGTGGGCCGGAGTGTTCGACTTACCAGATGCGGGTTCGCGGTGGATGGTCGTTCCGAAAGTGTGGCTCGGCCTGCGTTGGCTCGCCGGTGTCTTCGGGCCGATCGTCGTGAGCTTGATGGTTTGGCGAATCCTCAAGCATCGAAACACTCAAGCCGCGACGGGAGTGCTGTTCGTCGGAGTGATTTTGGCATTCATCGGAGACATGACAGCCGCTCTCTTGCAGCAGGAGACGCGGCTGCCGCTGTGAGTCCTTGGGATTTGAGATTTGAAATTTCAGATTTGAGATCACTGCATGTGGATCGTCTTTGAATGTCCGTCGTGTCATGGCCACAGCGTCGCCGAAGTGGCCCGCCAGACGGCTGAATTGCGTTGCTCAAACTGCTCGTGGCAGCGGCCCATCGCGGAGGAAAATCGGTCGGCCAGTGAACCGGCTCAGTGTGCCGTCTGCGGTTGCGAAGACCTCTGGCGTCAGAAAGATTTTCCGCAGCGGCTCGGCGTGCTGATGGTCGGGATCGGAGCATTGCTGAGCACGGTTTTTTGGTGGTACATGGAGCCGTTATGGTCGATCGGCGTGCTGCTGTTGTTCGCGTTGATTGATGGGGTGCTCTACACTGCGATGCGTGACGTGTTGGTCTGTTATCGCTGCCAAGCGCGGCATCGTCACACGCCACTGGACGGTCGGCATGAACGCTTCAACCTGGAGACGCACGAGCGTTACCGGCAAGAAGCGTTGCGAGTGCAACAGCGCCAGTGACGGGTGATGATTCAGCACGTCGGACCGATCATGCGTGTTGCTCGGCACGCCACTCACAACTCGTCACTCATCACTCAACATGGACGAACAGCGGCGGCGCATCGTCGAGGACTTGTCAGGCGTGTTCGCGGGCGAGATCGCTTGCGACGCGCTGTCGGTCGCGATGTTCGCTAGCGATGCGAGCTGGTATCAGATTGAACCGCTGGGAGTGGCGTTTCCGCGTGATCGCGAGGACGTGATCGCGCTGGCGAGGTTCGCCGGCGAAATGAAGATTCCGCTGATCCCGCGGGGAGCCGGATCGAGCGTCACGGGCGGAGCATTGGGACGCGGCTTGATCGTCGATTGCTCGCGGCATTTGAAGAACATCGAGACGATCGGTTCCGATGTCGTGCGTGTTCAAGCGGGCGTCGTGCTCGACGATCTCAACCGCGTGCTGCGATCTCATGGCCGGTACTTTCCGCCCGACCCATCGAATCCCGCGATCACGACGATTGGCAGCATGCTGGCGACCGACGCGGCAGGGTCGCGGTCGATGCGCGTCGGCTCAACCCGCGACCACGTGCGGTCCATCGAAGTCGTCTTGCCGGGCGGACAGTGCGTCGAGTTGGGCAATGAATTGCTTGAACCGCTTGCACCATCCACGGGAACCCCCTCCAACAACAATGCTGTCTCCAACGGGCAGCCGCTCGCGAGTTTGAGTGACAGTGTGACGGCGTTGGCCGCAAGCTTGCTCGGCACGACTGAACCACACGAGCGCGAGGCGGCGGAGGTGCAGCTCAAACGAGGCATCGTCAGTCGGCTCGCGCGAGTCCTATCGGACAATGAGGCTTTAATCCGGCAACGGCAACCGGCGATCCCGCGGAATTGCGCCGGCTATTACCTGCGAAACGTGCTCTCGCGGACGCATTTACACGCCGTGCGGCTGTTGGTCGGTTCGGAAGGGACGTTGGGCCTCTTTACGTCCGCGACATTGCACACATCGCCGCTGCCGACGTGTCGCGGAGTCGTGCTCTTACTGTTCACGGGTTTGGACACGGCCATCGAAGCGGTGCATGCCCTGTCCGAGCAATTGCCCAGCGCGTGCGACTTGATGGATCGGCGGTTGCTGTCGCTGGCACGCGAGGCCGATATTCGTTGGGAACGCCTGATTCCGCCCACCGCGGAGGCAGCGTTGATCGTCGAGCAGATGGGTTTCAGCGAAGCACAAGCTCGCGACCGCATCCGCCGCGCGGTCGACACAGCGAAACGTTTTGGCGGCACGGCGTCGCAGGACGCTTACGACTTCAATGGCGTGGAATTCTTGTGGTCGTTGCCCCGCAAGGTTGTGCCATTGCTCAATCGAGTCAAGGGAACCGCTCGGCCTCAACCGTTCGTCGAGGCGATTGCAATCCCGCCGGAATCGTTGCGTGAGTTTCTGATCCGCGCTCAAAAGGTCTTTCAAAAGCACGAAGTCATCGCGTCGCTGTACTCACACGCGGCGGCCGGGCAGTTGCATTTGCGGCCATTCATCCCAACACCGACCCCGGCGGACGGAGCGCGAATCGAGGCGCTGGCGCGCGACCTGTATCAAGTTGTCTTCGAGTTTGGTGGCACGATCAGCGGTGAGCACGGCGACGGACTCTCGCGCACCAGTTTCCTGCGTTCACAGTACGGTCCGCTGTATCGCGTGTTTCAACAGGTCAAAGACATCTTCGACCCGCAGCAATTGATGAACCCCGGCAAGATCGTCAGCGACGACCCGCACCTGACGGTCAAAAATCTACGACCGGGGCCGCCGTCGAATCCCACCGCCGCGGTCGAGCCAGCGCCGGTCATGTCAACCTCGTCAGCGCCGCCAGTGATTCCGCTGCAATTGAAATGGAAGCCGGGTGAACTGCTGGCCGAGTCGGCGGTATGCAACGGTTGCGGCTTCTGTCGCACGCGGCAGCCTGAACTGCGCATGTGTCCATTCTTCCGCGTGCAGCCTGCCGAGGAAGCCTCACCGCGAGCGAAGGCGAATATCCTGCGGAACTTCGCCGCGGGTTTGGTCAGTCCACAGGATCTGGCATCGCCGGCGATGAAGCGAATCAGTGATCTGTGCTTTAACTGTAAACAGTGTGATCTGGAGTGCCCGTCAAACGTCAACGTCTCGCAGATGATGATCGAAGCCAAAGCCGCGCACGTCGCCGAGCACGGCCTCGATCGCCCGGACTGGATTCTGTCGCGAGCGCATTCGTTCGGAGCGTTGGGTTGTTCGTTGTCATGGTTCGTGAATTGGGGGCTGAACAACGGAGTCGCTCGCTGGCTGCTGGAGCGATTTGTGGGAATCCACCGACTCCGCAAGTTGCCGCACTTCGCGCGCAAGCCGCTGTTGAACGCGCTGCCGGAGGCGCAACTGAGATTCCCGCGCGACCTCAGCACGAATCGGCCGATCGTCTATTTCGTCGACCACTTCGCGAACTATCACGATCCGGAACTCGGTCGAGCGTTCCTGGCGATCCTGGAACACAACGCGATCCGCGTCCATGTACCGCCGGAGCAAACCATCTCTGGCATGGCCATGATCAGCGCCGGCGACTTGGACGCCGCTCGCAAAGTTGCCGAACGAAATATCCGCGAGTTGTCCGAACTCGCTCGCGAAGGCATCCCGATCGTCTGCACCGAGCCGGCAGCGGCCTTGTGTTTGAAAGTCGAATACCCACGACTGCTCGATCATCCCGACGTGCAGGTCGTCGCGAATCAAGTCGTCGAGGCGACCTCATTTCTCGCCGGATTGGCCGAGAAGCAACAACTCCGGACCGATTTCGGCCCGTTGCCGCTCACCGCCGCATACCACACGCCCTGTCATCTGAAAGCCTTGACGAACACACCGCCGGTGCTCGATTTACTCAAACTCATTCCCGAACTAAACGTTGTGTCGATCGAGAAGGGTTGCTCTGGGATGGCCGGAGCATACGGGCTTTCGAAGGACAACTTCGCGACCTCGATCCGCATCGGCTGGGAGCTGATCAGCCGCATGCGCGAGACCGATGTCACGATCGGCCTGACCGAGTGCAGCAGTTGCAAGATGCAAATGGAACAGGAAACTACCACTCCCACGCTTCATCCGTTGAAGCTGCTCGCGCTGTCGTATGGCCTGATGCCCGAGCTGCGCCACCGGCTGAAGCGCGCGACAAAGAAACTAATCGTGACATAGCTCAACACACTACTTCGTAGATACTCGTTCCCACGCTCCGCGTGGGAACGCGCCTTTCGCCGCTCCGCGGCGCGGACAGGCATCGGCGTTCATCGCAAGTGCCCCGCCGCGGAGCGGCGAGGCGTGTGCTCCCACGCGGAGCGTGGGAGCAAGATCGAACGAGGGGTCAAGACAGGAGAGACATTCATGGACCTAAAAGTCATCTGCGCCGTCGCACGCGATGTCGAAGCCGACTGGCTTGTCGTCGGAGTTCCCGAAGGCAGCGAGTGGGGCAACGAACTGATCGCGCTAGACAACGCGCTGCAAGAACAGCTCAGTCGTCTGCGCGAAGCGGGAGACCTGACCGGCAAGTTGGCCGAGTTGCTCGCGGTGCCCGACACGCCAACGTTGAAAGCCACGCGACTGTTGCTCGCTGGACTCGGCGCAGTCAACGATCTGTCGGTGGCGAAGTGGGACAAGGTGGCGATGTCGGCCATTCGGCAGGTTTCGACGAAGAAGGACGTCCACATCGCCGTCGCGTTGCCAGAATCGCTGGGACTGCTCGACCGCGGGCGTGCGATCGAGTCGCTCGCCACAACGTTGATCGTCGGCTCGCGCGGGCAAGACATCTACAAGGCCGAACCTTCGCGGTACCCATTCTCGGCCGCTCAAATTGTGCTCGCGCCGGGAAGCGACACGAGCATCGCGAACGAATCCGTCGAGCGCGGCCGCATCATCGGCGACGCGATCAACCTGACGCGTGAACTTGTGAATCGACAGCCGCAAGAAATCTATCCCGAGAGCTTCGCCGCTCGCGCTCAAAGCGAAGCGGCGGCGTGTGGCTTATCGTGTCAAGTCTTCGACGAAAAACAACTCGAAGCCGAGCGATTTGGCTCGATGCTGGCGGTCGCTCAAGGCAGCTCGCGACCGGCGCGGATGGTTGTGCTCGAACATCGCGGCGGCGGAGCGAACGTGCCCCCGCTGGCGATCGTCGGCAAGGGAGTCACGTTCGACAGCGGTGGCCTATCGATCAAAACGAACGATGGCATGTTGACCATGAAGTGCGACATGGCCGGAGCCGCGACGATGCTCGGAGCGATGACCGCCATCGCGCGGCTCAAACTGCCGGTGAACGTCGTCGGCTATGCGGGTCTCGTTGAAAACATGGTCAGCGGCATCTCGTACAAACTGGGTGATGTGCTGACCGCTCGCAACGGTGTCACGATCGAGGTCCACAACACCGATGCTGAGGGACGGCTCGTCTTGGCCGACGTGCTCAGTTACGCCGTCGATCACGGAGCCGATCGGCTGATCGACCTGGCCACGCTGACCGGTTCGTGCGTCGTCGCGCTCGGCGAGGACGTCGCCGGAGCGTTCGCCAACAATCAAGCGTGGTGCGATCAAGTCCTCGCCGCCGCCAAGTCGCAAGGCGAAGACCTGTGGCAACTGCCGATGTTTGAGCTCTACAACGAACTACTCAAGAGCGACGTGGCCGATTGCAAGAATATCGGCGGCCGTTGGGGCGGCGCGATCACGGCCGCTAAGTTCCTGGAAAAATTCGTCGGTGGCAAACCGTGGGTCCACCTCGATATCGCCGGTCCCGCGTTTGCTTCCGCCAATAAGCCTGCGCGCGAAGGAGGCGCGACTGGCTGCTTTGTCCGAACGCTGATCGAGGTCGCGTCAAAGTAATTGTTGAAACACATGCGAGTTGTGCGCGTCGTGCTCGTTCCCAAGCTCCGCTTGGAAACGGACTTCCCAAAGCTCCGCTTCGCGAATGGGAATCAATAATGGATCCAGCGTTTCCGGCCACCAATTCGCGAAACGGAGTTTTGGGAGAGCGGCATCCCACGCAGGAGCTTGGGAACCAGCGAAATGCTTCGCACGTGCAGTCCGTTTCCGAACTGACGAGCGAAATCAAAGACTTGATCGAAGGCAACTTGCCTGCGGTTTGGGTTTGCGGCCAAATCTCGAACTGCCTGCAAGCCAACTCCGGACACGTGTACTTGACGCTCAAAGATGAGCGGTCGCAGCTTTCCGCCGTGATCTGGCGAGGCACGGCCGCGCAGTTGCGATTTGAACTTCACGACGGCTTGCAAGTCGTGGCCGGAGGCTCGGTCGAAGTCTACGCGCCGCGCGGGTCGTATCAGCTAATCGTGCGACAATTGATCCCGCAGGGTATTGGCGCGTTGGAGCTGGCGTTTCGGCAACTGCATCAGAAATTATCGGCCGAGGGACTCTTTGATCCACGACGTAAGCGGGCGATCCCGCGATTGCCGAAGCGGATCGCGCTCGTGACGAGCCCCGTCGGAGCCGCCGTACACGACATGATCCAAGTCATGATGCGGCGTTGGCCGGCCGTCGACGTGGTCGTCGTACCGGTCAAGGTCCAAGGTGCCGGAGCCGCCGAGGAGATCACGGCCGCGCTGCGGATGGTCCATCTGATTCCGAACGTCGACGTGGTCATCACCGGCCGGGGCGGAGGCAGTCTCGAAGACTTGTGGGCTTTCAATGAGGAAGCCGTCGCCCGCGCGATCGCCGCTTGCAGAGTTCCCGTGATCAGCGCGGTCGGGCATGAAATCGATGTGACGATCGCCGATCTCGTCGCCGACGTACGAGCGTTGACTCCCAGCGAAGCGGCCGAGCGCGTCGTGCCAGATCACAACGAGGTGCGGCAAGGTCTCGACAACCTGCAACGTCACCTCGTGTCTGGTCTGCGCGAGCGAGCGGCAAAAGCGCGACTCAAGCTGGATGCTCTCGCCGAGCGCCGCGTGTTGTCTCACCCGCTGCAAGCGATTCACGACCGTATGACTCGGCTCGACGAACTGGATGTCCGGCTTTGTCGAGCCGCACGGCAACGAACACTCGCGGCGAAACAACAACTCAACGTCGCCGCCGCAACGCTCGAGGCCCTCAGTCCCTTGAAGGTGCTCGGCCGAGGCTATTCGATCACCATGATGGCCAACACGCAGGAGATCGTTCGCTTCGCCGACCAACTGGCGATCGGCGACGAAATCGAGACAATGTTTACTCGTGACCGCATCCGCAGTCGCGTCATCGAGTCAGGTGGATCGTAGCTGAATTCGCAAGAATTCAGGCAGGTTTTACCTCGCACGGCCAAGTCTGACACATTTTGGAGACACTCATACTAACCCAAAACGCAAGTTTTGAACTTGCGCTGTTTTTGATTCGGCCCCATCCGGCTTGTCCGGATGGGGAAGACGATGGAAAGCTAGCGATGAACGTCGCCCTCCCGACCCCTGTTTGTCTGCGGTTCGCCGCCTCCGGCGGCGAACCGCAGAAAAACAGGGCACTCAACGAGAGTGCCGCCGGCGCTAGCCAACCATCAGATTCAGCATCCGGGCAAGCCGGATGGAGTCTTGCCCAATGGCCACGATTCCTCGATAAAAGTCGTCAGGGCAACCACAAATAGTGCAAGTTCAAAAAGCGCAAGCGAGGTCTGAGGTAGCAGAACCTCGCTTGCGCTTCGGGTTAGTGTCAGGCTCGGCCGCGTGCGGTATAAGTCATTTCTGACATTTTGTTAGTTCAGCGACTCGGTTGAACTCCGTCACCATGCCAAACTCATCGAACGAACTCGCCGACTCAACGCCGTCATTCGAAGCCGCACTCGCCGAGCTGCAAGGCATCGTTGCGGATTTGGAAAACGGCTCGATCGGGCTGGAGCAATCGCTGGCTCGCTACGAGCGCGGCGTCTCGCTGCTCAAGACTTGCTACCAGGTTCTCGAACGGGCCGAGCAGCGCATCGAAATCCTTGTCAACCTCAAAGCCGATGGCACACCGGTCACTCAGCCGTTCGACGCTAGCGCCACAGCCGTTGCGGAAGCACCAGCAGCCGGAAAACGAAGGGTCCGCAAAGCGGCTCAACAGCCTGCTTCCAAAGTTTCCGAACAGCCCGACGAAGTTGACGAGTCGACGTTGTTCTGATTCCGTTTCCGGTCGCGCCGATTCGATCAGCCGACAGACATCGCTTTCGGAATCGATGGCGAGGGACCGTGTTGTGATTGATCCCGAATGCGACGTGTGCGTTTTAAGAGCCGTGTCGTTGGCCCAGCATACCTTCAACGGATCCATCTTGTGACATCAGGAGTTGAGGACTACATTCCGCCGCCTTTTCAGGGAAGAAAGGGGCGAGGTGGTGGAGTACAACGTCAAACCGATTGGTCGAACGTGTGCAGCAACGGGACGCGAGTTGGTTCCGGGCAGTCTGTGTCATTCGGTGCTCGTCGAGAAACAGGGCCAGTTGCTGCGATTCGACTTCGCGGAAGATGGCTGGCAACAACCGCCGGCGGAAATGGTCGCTCACTGGCGTTGCGTCGTGCCAGAGCCAGTCGTGACCAAGAATCAGCCACTCAATCCGGACGAGCTGATGCAGCAGTTTGAGCAGCTCTGCGAGGAAGCCAGTCCGGCTCAAGACAAGTTTCGATATGTGCTTGCACTGCTGTTGTTGCAGCGGCGGCGTTTGAAGCTCGATGGGACACGTACGATCGACGGGCAAGACTTTCTGGAACTGACCGGCTCGCGCGGCGAGGGTACTTTTCTCGTCCCCGACCAGCAGCTCGAGGACGAGCAAGTGCAACGGTTGCAGGAGTCGTTGTTTCCTCCCAAGGCCGCGTGACGAAATTCGCAACGCAGATACGCAAGGATGCGAGGCCAGACGTGACGCCGCGGATCACTCCACCAACCGGTGACAAGCTTCTTTGGCCTTACCACCAAGAGGCGTGTGCGTGCACTGCCAATCGCAAATCGCCGACGCGGCTCGTGCTCGTGATCTTGTGTGTGCTCTGTTTGGAGATGACTTCCGGCTGCGCGTCATGGCGACACTGGATGGCACACGGTCGGCCGCGAGCAGCGGATCAGATGGCTGAACTTCCCGCGGACGCGACGGCCGAAGAGATCGTCAACACTCTCAACGACAACATCACAAAGCTTTACGCCTGGCGTTCGACGGACGTGAAAATCACGGCGAAACAAGCCGGCATGCCGATTACGCTGTCGTCCGTGATGGCGGTTGAGAGTCCACGCAGGTTGCGGTTGATTGCCAACTCGTTGACGGGCAGCGAAGTCGATCTTGGCTCGAACCACGAACGCTTTTGGTTTTGGATGAAGCGCGGCGATCCTCACGGAATCATGACTGCGTCGTATGGCGACCTCGCCGACGGTCGCCCGATCGGTCCGTTGCCGTTTCAGCCGGATTGGTTGATGGAGACTTTGGGCGTGATTCCGATTTCGACGGCGAACTTCACGATGCAGGAACTTCCAGGAACGCCGCGTCGCGTCGCGTTCGTGGCGAATCAGGTGTCACCGCAGGGACGGTCATTCAAGCGAATCATGGTCGTCGATGCTGGCCGAGGAGTCATCGTCGAGCACGCACTGCGGGAACCGTCCGGCCGGTTGATCGCGCGCGCGATCCTAAGCCAGCATCAGCGCGAAGCGGAAGGAACGCGTTTGCCGCACCGCATCGACTTGCAATGGCCCGATTCGGGCGTCGAGCTAACGATGCGGATCGGGCACATCGAAGTCAATCCGCCGACGATCTCGGCGGAAACGTGGACCATGCCGTCGTACCCGGACAGCCCGGTGATCGACCTCACGCGGTTTCGACCGCCTCAGTGAGTTAACACCTCAGTCGACAAATCGCTTTCGCTCGTTTCTGTTTCGTGCCAGCTTGCCACTCCGAGCCACAATGCCGATTCTGCCAGTCAAGCCGGCTCAACTGTGACTCACGGCGGGTGAGTCCTATTTGTTTTTCCCCTTGCCTTCCGATCCTTTGCCTTCGGATCTGGGAGGCCGAGCGGTTTCTTGTCTCGGTCGTGAGTTGCTGTCTGCTCGTGGCGCGGGACGGGCCTCCATCTTCGGAGGCGGAGGATTGTTCGGTTTCGGAGCGGGACGGGCCTCCATCTTCGGAGGCGGAGGATTGTTCGGTCTCGGAGCGGGACGAGCCTCCACCTTCGGAGGCGGAGGATTGTTCGGTCTCGGAGCGGGACGGGCCTCCACCTTCGGAGGCGGAGGATTGTTCGGTTGCGGAGCGGGACCGGCGTCGGGCTTCGCCGGTCGAACGGCCTCAGTCCTCGGAGGCGGAGGATTGCTCGGTTTCGGAGCGGGACCGGCGTCCGGCTTCGCCGGTGGACCGGCCTCTGGCTTCAGAGGCGGAAGATTGTTCAGTTTCGGAGCGGGACCGACGTCCGGCTTCACTGGTCGAACGGTCTCGGGCTTCGGTCGCGGAATATTGTCCGGTTTGGGGGCGGGACTTGCGTCGGCTTTCGAAGGACGAGTGGGTTCTTTCTTTTCCACCTTCGGAGCCTTGGCAGTGGTTTCAACCGGTGGCTCTTGCCCCTTCAACGTCGTTGGTTGTGACCCGTCAGGCGGGTTAGTTCCCTCGCCGGTAACAA